>CAJWZC010000030.1 GCA_913049915.1 uncultured Colwellia sp. | reverse complement strand
GTTCTATCTCACTATGGGGCATATATGGACGCCCCGGTTAATGCAAGGTTTAATGAAGGTACAGTCTGCTGTCATATATCCGACGTCTAGATTGGCTATTTCTAGCCAGCGCCATGATGTAATCCGAATCCTGTCTCCTAATCACAAAGTCGACATTAAAATGACAAGCCCCAAGGCAGGTTTTTACAGGAACGGTTGACCGTTTTTCATCAAGCATTGCAAACTTAAACTAGGTTTAAAATACTTACTTTGTTTTCTATTTATATTTCTTTATTCAATTATGCCGTTTTAAATGCACAATTGGCTTTGAATTCATCTCCAGTTGTGACAATGACCCAGGCAATTCGTGTCAATTTATTAGCAAGGGCAACAATTGCTTTAGCTTTTCCACTGCGAATAGCGAGCGCATTAAACCAGCGACTTAGTGCGTCAGTTTTATCAGGCGTATATTTCGAAACGGCTCTTGCTCCGTGAATTAATAAAGCTCTCAACTCATTATTACCATTTTTAGTTATACGACCTAATTTGACCTTTCCACCAGAGCTTGCTTGTCGAGGAACTAAGCCACACCAAGCAGATAATTGTCTCCCATTTGAAAACTGTTTACCCGTTCCTACCTGGCTTAAAAAAGCAGCGGTAACTATTGGTCCAAAACCTGGAATAGCAAGTAATGCTTGATATCTTGGTTGTTGTTTACATAATGATTCAAGCTCAATTGATATTGATTTGATATCTTCAGTTAGGCCATCAACTTCTAGCCACAGGCTATAAATTAGTTTGCGCATCACATCTGAAAACTCATTGTTTGGATCTTCCAACACTTCAGGAACCTGCTCTCGTAGGCACTTGAAACTTTTAGCGATAACAACGCCGTATTCACTTGCTAAACCCCGCAATTGGTTGGATATAGCTATTCGCTGATCAACTAACCTTTGTCTCACACAACGTAGTGATTTAATGTCTTGAAGTTCGATAGTTTTAATAGGAACGCTATGTAAGTTTGGTCGTGAGGCTGCTTCACAAATAGCACGGGCATCATTGGCATCATTTTTCTGGTGACCAACAAAAGGTTTAACGTGTTGAGCTGGAATTAATTTAACTGAAAACCCCATATTTACAACTGTTCTTGCCCAATAATTAGAGCTACCACAAGCCTCCATAGCAATAAGTGTGTTTTCAGGAAATTGACGTATTACATCTAAAAGTTTTGCGCGTGTAACTTTTTTGTTAGAAGTAACCTTATTTTCATTGGACAGAACACAAACTTGGAAAAAATGTTTTGCTAAATCAATACCAACAACTTTGATGCTCATGATGACTCTCCTATAAATTAAATGAATCAATTTGAGTATGGCTCATTTAACGCCAATGGGGAGGGGCGTCCATCACATCACTTAGTGTCTTAGAGTAATTATGCTATTTCAAGTCGGGATTTGGGTGTTTGGCTCGCGTTTTTTATCTCGGAAAGGGGACACTGTTCGCCTTTGAAAACTTATGCTTTATTGAAAACAATATACTTATAATCACGATAATAAAGCTTAGTAATGAAATGGGTGGTAATCTCCCATACCATAACCCTACGTTGAGCCAGTTGGTATAGCCCAAAGTGATAAGGTGCCCTAAAATAAAAACAGACGCTATGATTTGAAACACTTTAGGTTTAATCTGGATAAATTGTTGATAACGGGCATGCCAAAGGGCATAACCAGCTAATACACCAAATAATAGGCTTAATTCACCCATCAAGTTCATTCGGTTACTATCAAATAACTTGGGGAAGTAATCGCTGCTAAGAATGAGATTAGACAGGAGAACATGTACGGCTGCAAAATGAAACGAAGCAATTCCCCACTGCTTCGTCTGCTTCAGCATTTGTTTACTCAAATAAAAAGCCGCCAACAATAAACAACAGACTGCAGCCAGTGCTATCGATTTATTCAATAAATAAACGGGAATTTGCACTACTGATACCGTGCCAAAAGTGACATAGCGAACCAAAGTATAAGTAACGGTTACCAGTAATAATATGGCAAGTTTAATTAACATTTATCACTCTTTGACAGACTAAATTTCTGCTTTGTCCCAGACTTTACCGGTTTTTGCATCGATCATTTCAATTGATACCTTGTCACCATCAATTTTAACCGAAACCACATAATACATTGGTTTAGCAATATCGGTAATCGTGCCATCAGCTGCATGAAATTTATACAACGCAGCGCCCGTCATAATTTCTTTTTTTGTTCGCATGCCATAGTAAACATCATTGGCTAGCGCATCTTTTACTCGCTTGAGTTTATAAATAGAGGCACCGGCACCCGCCGAAATTATATAATGGGTGTCATTACGTTTAGTACGATAATAGATATGGTCATGGCCACTAAATACTGCCTTGACTTTGTATTTGTCGTACAGCCTTGTCGTTTTAGACTCTAAACCCTCTACATCCTTATATTTCTTTGAGCCAACGGTGTAGTGCGGACGATGCTTATATATGAAAATATGCTTACCATTGGCTGATTTCAATTCATCTTCCAACCAGCTAAGTTTAGTCTCATCTTCGCTCATTTTAGGCCATGGCAAAGCAATGAACTTAGCATTGCCGTATTCAAAGCTGTACATAGCTTTTTCCATCGAAAAAAAGTTAGTGAAGTTATTAATGGCATCTTCACCACCTGCTTCCTCATGATTACCAACCGTGGGCCACATCGGGTATTTACGCATAAACCAACCCCCTTGTTGATCAAGTCGTTGGTAATCTAATATGCCTTTTTCACCACCGCCTGTTTTGACTAAATCAGCGGTCGTAATATTAAATTGGGGGTTTAAAGCATCAGCTCGTTTTAGTACATTTTTAAATTCAGGCGAGCCTTTTGAGTCACCAAATACTAGGAAATGCATTTTAGTGGGATTATCGCCGGTGCTTGCCCTAAGTGATGCCATTTTCGGTTCGGGATTGTACGGATTAACGACTTCAGGGGCACTAGAGCAACCAGTAACTGCCAAAATCAGCGAAACGACAATAGTTGATAGGGATAGTGATTTAACAAAATTCATGTGTTGTTTTTCCATTTAATAGGGCTATTTTATTATTAGCTTCATTAGAATATGCTTACTGATTCCTCTATTTATGTAGCTAATAATCTTTAATGTTCATCCTGAATTTTCAGCTTGTTTATTTGCGCTGGTCGAAGATCCCATTTCGCTTTACGACCAGGCTTACGATATCGAGCATTGGTTTCTTGCAACCAAGCCTGTAGCTTCGACTCAAGTTCTTTGAGTTTTTCGGGATGCTTAGTTGATAGATCGTGCTGTTCACCCACATCTTCACGGAGATTAAAAAGTTCAACCCGTTTTTCATCAAACCAATCGATTAACTTCCAGTCACCCTGGATCACAGCTGACGCATTGGTGTCACCTGTTGAGCCTGGTCGACCTAAAGGAGAGTGGAAATAAAAAGCAGGGCGGCTCTCTTGTTTACCTTGAAGAGCAGATAAATAACTCACGCCATCAAGATGATCTTTAGGGCTTAGTTCCATGTTAGCAAGCTGTAAAATAGTTGGGTAATGATCTGTACCGGTAACTTGGGTTAATGAGATCGAGTTTTCAGCGATTTTTCCTGGCCATTTTACGATCAAAGGTACTCGGATCCCCCCCTGATATAACCAACCTTTACCTTGCCTAAAAGGAAGATTACTTGTTGCCAGCTCTCTTTTATTAGGTCCTCGAGAAGATAAGCCACCATGATCAGAGGTAAATATTACAATGGTATTGTTTTCAATATTTAATTCTTTCAGCTTATTAATTACTCGACCTACGCTTTCATCAACGGCACCAACCATTGCGCCATATCTTGGGTTGTTTTGTATGGTTTTATACTCTGAGATGCCATTTTTCCCTTTTGCTAAATCAGGCATATGTGATGCGGTGCTTGACTCAACCTCCATATTTTTTAATTTATTGTGGTAATAACCTGTTGGTTTTTGTTTTGCTTGGATAGGACCGTGTACCGCATAATGTGAAAGTACAAGTAAAAAAGGCTTTTTGTGATTACGCTCAAGAAAGCCTTCGGCTTCCTGAGTTAAGCGCTCTGGAAGGTAGTCATCTTTTTCCCCTTTAAGATAATCAAACGTTTCTTTGCCGCCTTTAGATTTGCCTCCCCATGGGAAAAAGTAACTATCAGGTTTGCCCGCAGAACCAGCAAGAATACTTTCATTAAACCCTTGATGTTCTGGCCATCCGCCATTTTTTTTACCTAGATGCCACTTACCTATGTAACCTGTTTTATAACCAGATTTTTGAAGTTGCTCACCAAACGTTACTATTTTAGTAGGTAATGGGTGATCACCCGTTTTGCCAATAGGCGGTCCTATCCTTGCTGAATCCTGACCACTTAATATAGATATTCTAGAAGGAATGCATCTAGCATGTGATGAATAAGCATTATCAAATCTCACACCCTGTCGAGCTAATAAATCAATATTGGGTGTTTCATGTAACTGACTTCCATGTAGTGACAAGTCTTGTCTGCCAAGATCATCTATGATGATAAAAACGATATTAGGCACTTGTTCATTATTGTTAGTATCACTTTCTTTCGCTAAAGCAGATGAAGCGACCTGTAGCGCACTAACAACAAGCAGTAATTGAATTAATTTCATAATTTCCTCGGTGAAGCTATTTTTCTTAATTAGTAGTAATGCTTAGAGTTATAATTTTTTTAAAGCAAAATAAGCAAGTTTAGGTTGTTGATTACGATCAAAAAGCAGCGGGTAGTTAGTACGACCTTTAATCGGAAAATCGTTCTTCCATGATTCATCATCAGATGTTCCCCAAAGCGTCACTCGGTCTATTTTATCGCTATGCTTTATATATAATTTGAAGACTTCTTCGTAGCGTTGAGCTAGCTTTTGTTCCATAGCCAAAGGTAAACCGCTTTTATAAGGGTCAAGTTCCTCACGGTAAGCGTATTTATTACCAATGTCTGCACTGGCATAGTCTTGAATTTTCGGCAATACATCCATTTCTAACTCGGTAATATGCACCCGTAAGCCAGCGTTGGCATAGTTTAAAATAGCCTGTTCAATTTGTTTAATTGAAGGTCCATCAAGGTGTAAATGGGATTGCATGCCCACACCGTCAATTTTTACACCTTTGCGTTTACACTGATTAATCGCTGCAATGACACTTTGCTGTTTCTTAGAATTGTCCATACTGTAATCGTTATACATTAACTGAGCACTAGGATCCGCATTTTGAGCAAACCTAAAGGCATGCTCAAAGTAATCTTCACCGATACCATTATACCAGTGACTTTTTCGCCAACGTCCACCTTTAAAGGCTTCATTAACAACATCCCAAACGTGTATTTTTCCTCGGTAACGACCAACAACCGTATTAATATGCTCTTCCATCGTGGCTAATAAGTGAGAACGAGGTAACATTTTATTTTTTTTATCAAAAAAAACATTGTCAGGGATTTGGCTATGCCAAACTAACGCATGCCCTACCATCTGCATATTGTTTTCTTGACCAAATTCAACAAACTTATCGGCTAAATCCCAACCCCAACTATTAGGCTTTGGCCGAAGATTTGCCCACTTAAAGTCATTTTCAGGGGTAATAGAACTAAACTCTTTTGCCACTAACTTTAGTTGATCAGAACTATTGCCGAGGCCACTCAGTGTTGCTGTGCTTAGCGCAGTACCAAAACTGAATTTATCTTTAAATACATCTTTTAAACCAGTATTCTCGATTAGGCTAGCTAGGCTGCTACCACTGTATGACATTAGATACGTTGAAAGAGCCAATGAGCTTGAGCTGGTTAAAAATTTTCGTCGATTCATCATCATGCGTTATTTAGCCTGTAACTTAATTTCTCTTTCATCGCGTAATGCTACATGCTTAGCCAACATGATCTGTAGTTCTACCACTACTTTTTTATATTCTATTTGGTTAGCTAAATTAACCGTCTCATTTGGATCTGTTTTTTTGTTATATAACATGTGTGCTGCACGCTTGCCTTTTTTGAACCATGCGCTGTATGAGTAATCATCAACATTAATGTTCTCGCCGTCTTTATATCGGGTAAATACCGCCTTTTTGGTTGGTAGTTCCGGATGTTTTAAATTATCAACTAATGACTCGCCTTCTAAATGCTCTGGCATAGCAAGCCCGGCAAGTTCAACAACGGTTGGATATAAATCAACATATTCAACTAAGCCGTCAATTTCTTTATCGATGGCCTTTTTAGGTGCCTTGATGATTAACGGCACTTGGGTCGCTAAATTAAATAATGAATGTTTATTCCATAAAGTGTGATCGCCCAAACTAAAACCATGGTCGCTAGATAATATAATCACCGTATTATCGGTTAATTTAAGACGTTCAATAGCGTCTAATACTTTGCCTACTTGCGCATCAGAATAGGTCGTTGCTGCGTAATAACCATGACGTAGTGTACGACTTAATTCATCCGGTATATTTTGCACCCAAGGCTTAGGCTCTGCAGGAATACCGGCATAGCCTTCTCGTAGTTCACCAGACGTATGCCACGCTTCACGTGGTGCATCTTTGGGTTTATTAGGTGCAGCAGACATGACAATATCTTCGCGCTTATACATATCCCAATATTTCTTAGGCGCGGTAAAGGGTAAGTGTGGTTTTACAAATCCAACCACCATATAGAAAGGTGTGTTTTTCTTCTTTAACTGCTCTAATTCAGCAATGGCTCGGTTGGCAATTTTACCATCGATATAGGCATCATCAGGTAGGTCTAACTTTTCATAAGGTGCCCCTTTACCCATATTGCCATATCCACAAATATTCTGCGTTTTACAAGAATTATTAAACGCGTCGATATTTTTTGGATCTTTAAAGTCCATAAAGCTGGTGGTCGTTTTATCATGGTATTTAGGATCCCACGGTGCTTCACTCCAAGCAAAGTCAGTATCACCTCTAACATGAATAACTTTACCCAAAGATAATGTTGTATAACCATTGTTCTTAAGATAGCCAGGCAGTGTTATGACTCCTGGTGCATCTTCTTCTAATTTTGCATCATATGAAGTAAAGCGCTTTGCCGTAGGATACAAGCCCGTCAATAAGCTAGCTCGCGATGCGCCGCACGAGGGAAAATTTGCGTGTGCATTGTTAAATAAAACACCTTGTGAAGCTAAACGTTCTAAATTTGGCGTTATTACCGGCGCATCTTTCTCATAGATTGGCAGCCCGCTTGAACGAAGGTCATCCATAATAATATGAATAAAGTTAACGGGTTTTTCTGCAGCCTGTGAAATTGCCGCCATGGCAAGCAATGGTATCAGGGATAACTTTTGCACTATTCTCATGTTTTTTTCTCACTTCATTATTTCTATTAAAATTATTATTTTACTAAGGGCATGCTTTAAAACTCGCGGCATGCCGGCATGCTTCCAATTCTGTTTTTATGCCTAAATCACCTTGTTGTTTCATCCAGCGAGCAAGTTCGTTCCGATGCTCCTCTATTATTGGTTGGTATTTTTTTTGTTCAGCTAAGTTTTTAGTTTCAAAAGGATCATTAATAACATCATAAAATTCTACCGCGGGACGTCGTAGATACAAATCAACTCTGGCTCTCGCCCATTGTTCGCCTTTTTTTGCTAATTGTTGCCACTCCCACAGCGTGCCTTGCTTTTTCTTTAAACCTAACGTCGTCAGGTTGTTAAATTCACTTTCATGCATTAAATTTAAAATGAGTTTATAACGTTTACTTCGTACTGAGCGGATAGGGTAATCATTACCGGCTAATAAATTTCTTGTGGTATGCACACCATAGGTATATTCGCGGTGTTCTTTTTGTGAGCCTTGCAAAATCGACAGAAAGCTTTTGCCATCGATATTGTTAGGTGCTTTGCCTTGTGCCGCTTCGATTAAAGTCGGTACCACATCAACATATTGCACCATAGCGTTAGTAATACTTCCCGCTGCTATTTTATCCGGCCACCTCACCATAAAGGCAGTTTTGAGTCCAGCATCGTAAGTGGTGAATTTTGCGAAAGGCATACCGCTGCCTTGCTCACTTGTGAAAATAGTAATCGTGTTTTTTTGTACTTTATTACGTATTAACACATCATCAACCAAGCCAAACTCTGTATCTAAATCTGTTATCTCTGCATAATAATTGACCATGCTCTTTCGAAATTCAGGGCTATCAACTAAAAAAGGCGGAATATTCAATTTATCCGCATCGTATAGGCTACGATCTCCTCGCGTCCAGGGACCGTGGGAATTATTTGAAGCAATAATCAAGAAGAACGGTTGATTCTTATCCCGCTTAATAAATTCTTCAACGCCTTCGAGTCCAAAAGTCGTTGTGCCTTCTGTGCCTCTAATATCTTCACCGACAAACTCGAATGGATAAACCGATGCTGGTGCAATATGCCTTTTACCGGCTAAAGCAACGCGGTAGCCGAGATCGCTAAAATAATGAACGACACTCTTAGTACCTTTGTCAGCAACTGAATGCTGGGGGTAAGCACCATTACGTACCGGAAACAAACCCGTATAAAGCTGTTGACGTGTGGGAGAGCACAATGCCGTAGAAGTAAACGCTGAAGTGAATAACATACCTTGTTGGGCAAATTTCATTAAATTTGGCGTAATAGCATTATGAGGGGTGTAATCGTACAGTCGATCGTAAGGCTCAATATCGAACCAGTTAGTATCATCAGATAGAAAGAGCACTACATTTGGCGGTGATTGCTTTAAATTTTTGTGACTAGTTTCTGATTGTGCAGCGCAAACAGCGCTAAACAATACAGCAAGACTAATTAGAGTAATTCTTACTAACAAATTCATACAATCCCGTAAAACGTGTCTAAATATAAAATCATCATAAACCACAATAGTCATTATGACAATAAGTGTTATGTTTTATTCCTTATATTTTAAAATTACATACAGAACAGACTAAGGATCAAAAACAATTTAATAATAAGCCTTAGGTAAATCCAGTGGAAAACGTATCTCTTATCGAAATATTATTGAACAGTAAATGTAAGGTATTTAACCTACAACAAAAAAACTTCACTTTTTTGTGAAGTTTTTTTGTACAGTATGTCACTGTCGCAGGGATGCGAAGCAGTGACGATGCTTTAAATACCAGCTATCTACAAATAACTTATCGGCAGACTAAAGGCAAAGTTGCTGCACTTCACTCGCAGGTAAGTAATGCGTATAAAGCCCTGCGACTGTTACCAAACCTACCATGTAAACAACAGAATGATAAGAAGAAGGATTAGTCTGTGAAGTTACATCGACGTCCCATAAATCTTGAACAAAAAGTTTATTCTGTGGTAACTCAGATGCTGCTGTATCCGGTAAGTCAGTATTGAGTGTGGCAACAGCTAACATTGCTGATAAAGACCACTTATCATTTGATTTTGCGCCGCCACTGAGCACTAACGTTTCGCCATCATGGCTATAAACAGTCCTTTTAATACCCGATATGCCGTCATTAACATCATCATAGAAGTGAGTTAAAATCTTGTTATTCAAATCGCGGCCCCAAGTATTCTGATAAAAAATCGCATCTATTGAGGTTGTCATAGGTAATCTTTGTGGGTCAGTTTCAAAGGCTGAATCATCTTTTTCATTAGGCCAATCAGGTTCAGGGGTACCATCAAAGAGTGCTTTATTTGGGACAAATCCAGTTGTAGGATGAGCGAATGTATTTGTAAGCGTATCGCGGGAGTCATCGGCACGTTCACACCACAAATTACGTTGACTGTCACCGTCTTGGTACAGAGATGCCCAAAGCGGATAGTGCTCTGCATGATAATAAGGCGGGCTGCTCATGGTATTCTGTCTATGGCCAAACTTCAAATTCATTGGCATTCTCGAACCATATTTGGTATCGATAAACATAGAGCTTCTTTGGCCGTTTGCAGTGCTATTCAATTGCTCTAAAATGTCTCTAACGGCTTGATGATAATCAATTTCACCATCATTGCCCCAACGGTTACCCGCTAAAACCAATGGATTTGAAAAATGTTGTGCACCACCTACACCGTAAGTAGAAGAAATACCGACTACACCCGCATCACCAGGATTGTTTACAAACACCGTAGCTGAATACAAACCAAAATTAGGTGACAATGTATCCGATTGGTACATTGTACGCTTCGCTTCACGAAACAAGGCATCAAAATCGTCCTTCTTATCCAGATGCACAGAGACATTCATGGCATGACCCATTTGCGCCAAGGTGAATTTATAATCACTCATAGGGGGTTCATCAACATCAGGCGTCGTCGGTTGCAGCCATCTCGCATAACTCACGCCTTCTGCGTCTGAATGGCGATCAAGGAATGCATCAGTAATTATCGCCCAATCATCAATCAACCGCTGGTTAATTACTTGAGTATCAAGGCCAAGCAAGGTGTTAAAAGGGCTTTCATATGCTGCATTATACCTAACCTGAAAAGAGCTGATACGTTCATCCATGCTCTTATTATCAACAATGTTATCGTCTAGGCATGAATCATCAGTCGTTAAAACAATGGTACGGCCTGTATGGTCAAACCCGTCAGACAGAGTAACTTGATAACCATCAGCGACCTTCACTGAAGATATAGTGTTATTACCCACATTATTTAAAATGTCTGATTTGCGATAGTCTTCACCTAAGTCAAAGGCGACTGTATCCCCCTGGTAATCACATTCGGAATAAAACGTAATAGGCTCTACAGCACTGGCTACTTTCGCGCTACAAAAACTAAACAGCAGTAACATTCCTGCTATTTTCTTTACGTTGAAGGGGGTAGAGTTTTGTTCTAGCATAATAACGCCTTAATTTATTTTTATAATATTTATAGAGATATCAATTAATTAAAACACTCAAACTATAATAATGGTGCAATATAATTTTTATCTCCGGTTAAAGGAATACAAGCTAATTTCTAATTGAACATAATAAGCATTTTTATCTATATAAACTTATTATGTATTTAATTTATACTGTAATAGTCAGGTTGACAATATTTATTTTGAGCTGTATTTCCCAAAATTGTTTCCGAACTGCACTAATCAATGTCATTAACTTAAGGTTAAATTATGTATTTACAATGGTTTGGCTAGTTGCTAACCTGACTATGAATTAAAAATATAGAGAATTAACCAATGAGCTGTTCAGTATTCAATTCAAATAGTACGAAAATTAACCAACAAAATTCATTCAACTGAGTTTTTAGAAAATCACCGTAATAAACCAGCCTATTTTACTCGAAATCGAACACTTACTTTCCCACGTTTAATTAGTTTTATGTTGAATGCCCTTAACGGTTCAATTCAGACAGAGCTCATTCGTTTTTTCAATGTTATCGATGATAGCTACTTATCAACAACTTCAGTTAGCACTGCTGCTTTTTGTAAAGCGAGAATGAAATTATCTCATCAGGCATTTGTTGAGCTAAACGATGATTTGGTCGATAAATTTTATGAGGTTGCAAACATTAATAAATGGCAAGGTCATCGACTGTTAGCTGTTGATGGCTCTGTCACGCAACTCCCTGTTTCTGACGAACTGCTTGAACACTTTTGTAAAGCTCATTCACTTACGCCAAGACCTTGTGTTCGACTTTCTCAATTATATGACGTTAAAAATAATATTACGTTAGATTTACAGGTAGATAGATATTCAACAGGTGAGCGCGAAATGGCACTGAAACATCTAAATAAAACCCAAGCAGGTGACTTAGTGGTTTATGACAGAGGCTATCCTACCGTTTGGTTTTATAAATATCATATGTTGAAAAACATTGATTTCTGCATGCGTATTGTTAAAAGCTCTAATGTTGTTAAAGCCTTCTTAAAAAGTGGAAAATATAGCGAGATTGTTGCTTTTCCTTGTGTTGAAAAGTCTTTTCGTCGATGCAGAAAAGATAAAATATCAACAGGATCACTAAGTTTAAGATTAGTGCGAGTTGATTTACTCTCTGGTGAGTCAGAGGTTTTGGTTTCATCATTAACAGATCAGCAAGTATATCCTACTTCTCTTTTTGCTGATTTGTATCACCAACGTTGGGGGATTGAAGAAGATTTCAAAGTATTGAAAAGCCGTCTCACTATTGAGAATTTCTCTAGTGTCTCCACGGAAGGAGTTTTACAAGATTTACACGATAAGCTATTGACTAAGAACCTTGCTGCTTCAGCGATCCATGATGCAAAACGAAAAATAAAAAAGCCTAGAAAAAATAGACTTTATGATTATAAGATCAATTTCACTTTTGCGATAAATCAGCTCAAAGATAATGTTGTTAGGTTCACAATGAAACTAGCTGAACTTGAATTATATGAGTTGCTGATAAGTAAAATATCAAAGAATTTAAGTGTTATTCGACCCAATCGTAAGTTTGCTCGACAAGACCGTAGAAACAAGACAAATAAGTACCCAATGAATTATAAACGTGTGTGTTAATTCCTTAAGTTAATGACATTGCTGCACTAATAGCAGCCACAGAATATTAATTGGGATATTAGCAAAACTTGAGTGTTATGTGAGCGATTTCACACATAACATATAATAATAAAAAGCGTTTTGTTTAATTTACTAGACGGGATTTTATCTAAATAATCGTTACAGAAGTGCAATAGCAACCATTTAAACCACGATCATAAAGTCGCTAAATGAATAAGTTGCCTTAACACGAAGATGAATTCCGAGTGTTTTACCAGATCAATCTTTAAGCTTGAATAAAGAGCAGGTTGAATGTTATTTCTGGAATAGTGGCTTATTGTCCTAAAGAACAAAAGCCACGTATTAAGCTATCAGCTACGAGCCTTATGAGAATAGAGAACATTGCAAAGATAAGCAAAGCTAGATGTCAGATATGTCATACTGAAGGTGCCAAGGGCGTCTGAAGCATCTTATGTTTAATTGCCTGCATAGACGGCTAAGATCCTTCTTTCCTATGGCTGTTGAGAAAATTTTTGCACTTAAGCAGAAACTTTATTATATGCATCTATAGTTGCTATAGAACCATTTTCATCATGCTGCAACTCAATCATTTTTACACATCGTAAGTGTGTCTGACCTTCTGATAAGGTCGAATCATGATAAAATAAATACCATTTACCTTGAAATTGTACAATTGAGTGGTGCGTTGTCCAACCGAGTACGGGCTTTAGTATCACTCCCTGGTAGGTAAATGGACCATAGGGTGAGTCGCCAATTGCATAAACTATTTTATGGGTATCACCTGTTGAATAAGAAAAGTAGTATTTATCATTGTACTTGTGCACCCAAGGCCCCTCAAAATATCGACGATCGGTGTCACCGGAACATATTGGCTGACCAAATTCATCTAAAACTACAATATCTTGGACGGGCTCTGCCAAGGATCCCATATCCGCATTTAATCTTGCCATTTTAGCGGTTAATGCGGGTTCATCATCCTTTGGATAATTATCACCCCCGGTGAACGTACCATTTTCCCAAGATTGCAGTTGTCCTCCCCAGATCCCACCAAAATACAGGTAATGATCTCCTTGATCTTCAAATACGGCAGGATCAATACTAAACGTTTCTTCAATAGCGGTTTCATTCGCAATAAATGGACCGGTAGGACTTTCACTAACCGCTACCCCGAGTCGAAAAATATCCTGATGGTCTTTTGCCGGAAAAAACAAATAATATTTGCCATCGCGGTATGCAGCATCAGGCGCCCAAAGTTGTTGTTTTGCCCAAGGTATGTCCTCAACTTTTAATGCAAGACCGTGGTCTATGGCTTCCTCGCCGACAATAGGTACTGAAAGTACATGGTAGTCACGCATTGCAAAGTGTTCGCCATTATCATTAAATTCAGCATCGGTTTCTATATCATGTGAAGAATATACATAGAGTGATCCGTCAAATACATGTGCAGAGGGATCGGCACTATACATGTGTTTTACCAGCGGTGGATTCACTGATTGTAACATCCTAGCCCTTTGAATATCCTGTGCCTGAACGACTTCAACATCACTTTCATGTTGCTGTATTGAGTCAATCATTGTTGTGTCTGTCATTATAATACCTATTTCTTTTTATAGTGCTGTAGTGGGTTGAGGGTAGAGCGCCTCAAACACTGTATATTGTTAATTAAACTGGGATAAAGTTAGCTGTCTGGAAATTTATTTAAGTCGCTCTTCTTTGTAACAATTCACTTTCTATGACATGTTCCATTTTTCTGTTTATTTCGTATGCGAATAAAATAATGATTGCTAAGGCAAAAGGGATCGCGGCAAAGACACTTATTGATAGCTTTATGCCTTGGGCTGTTTCAGGGGCTTGAACGGCCAGCTCATTATTGTAACCGTAGTAGGCTAAAATAATAGCGACTAACGATCCACCTACACTTAGGCCGACTTTAAGGCCAAATATCATCGCGGAGAATATAATTGCCGTCGCCCTTCGATTATTTTTCCACTCAGAATAGTCAGCAACATCGGCTATCATCGCCCACAATAAAGGAATAGTGACACCATAGAAAAATCCATGAATAATTTGCGTGGTAAATACGGCGATAATACTGGTCGGTGAGTAGAAATAAAATAGTGCTAATGTTGATGTGGCAATAGTAAGAGCAAGTGAAAAAACATCTCGTTTACCATATCTATCAGCCAATGGTTTAGAGATAAAAATACCTAGTATCATGAACAGGATTCCGCAAGCGTTAAACAGACTAAAACCTGATGTAGCTGCATCTTTTGGCCACTGAAACTCGCTTAAGCCGACACCAATGAGAAGACTATTTAAATTAGATATTAAGGTATTAAATCCAGAGCTATCTAAAAATAATGCGACTTGATCTTTGTTGAGAAAATGCTCAAAATAATAAATAGTCATACCACCTTTCAACGCTAAGGTGATGAATATTAGAATAGTGACGGATAAAATAATGACCCAGGGTCTATTTTTCATCAAATCCAAAATATCTTGCTTAATACTAGATTTTTGTTCAGCTGAAGTTACAACCCGTTCCCTAGTGGTGATAAAGGTGATTAAAAAGCAAACGATGCCAACAATTGCAAAAAAGGTCATGATTTTAGAAAAACCCAAAGCTTTATCACCGTCTCCTAAAATAATAATCAGCGGTAACAATAATACTTGGATGATAAATTGAGCAAGCATCACGGCTACAAATCGATAGGAAGATAAGCTATTTCGCTCTTTCATATTGCCCGTTAACACACCACTTAATGCGGCATAAGGCAGGTTATTTGCCGAATACATAATCACTAAAAAAATATAGGTTGATAGCGCGTAAATAATTTTCCCATCGTCTGAAAAATCAGGGGTACTAAAGGCCAACAACGCTGAGATGCCAAATGGCACAGAAGTCCATAAAATCCACGGTCTAAACTTACCCCACCTTGTGACTGTTCGATCCGCGATGATCCCCATAATAGGATTAAAACAAGCGCCAATCATGCCACCAGTAAAGATAATAGCGGCAGCTTTACTAGCGGGGATGTTATACACATCAGTATAAAAGAATGCTAAAAACGTCATCAGCGTTTGAAAGATCAAATTTGCTGCTAAGTCACCTAAGCTGTAACCAACTTTTTCTGTAATAGATAAGGAAGTATTATTATTTTTCATTGTTAATCCAATTAACCATTAGTTATTGTCATTGTTACCATAACATAATGTTGAGTCAATAAAAATGATTTGTCAAATGATAAAAATAAAAAAGGACAATGTATGGGTTAGCGAAGCTATAAACGGGATATAGCCAAACTACCTTAAGATGTAGGGGGCAGCTGGAATTAGAATTATCTTAAGGCAAGCATGAATTAAAGAGAATGTTTATTGTTAAAACTAGTCAAAATCAGTAGTTATTAATACTCGAAAGTAAAACCAAACTCTTTAAGTTTTTGATAGACATGAATATCAAATCGGTATAGACCAGCGGCTCTATGCGCAACATGTTTTTGTTTTTCTTCACAGTCAATGAGGAAGTTCATTTTCAAAATTTTGCGTCTGAAATTAGGCTTATCTAATTTTTTATTTAAAATGGCTTCGTAAATATCCTGCAATTCTAATAAAGTGAATTTTTCAGGTAATAGACTAAATCCTATGGGCTCATGCCTGACTTTATATTTGAGGTGAGCTAAGCCTGCAGCAATAATTTGCTGATGATCAAATACCAACTCAGGAAGTTTATGAATAGTAAACCAGTTGATTTCAGTTGTTTGATTACTTAGAACAGGCTGGGTTTCACTATGCCTAACTAATGAATAATAAGCGATAGTAATAATTCGACTTAGTGGGTAGCGCTCAACATCACCAAAAGCACCTAGTTGGTCTAAATATAAGTTGGTGCTCCCTGTTATTTCTTTTACAACCCTAGATGCAGCTTGCTCTAGAGATTCATCTTTTTTTACCCAGTGACCTACTAATCCCCATTTATCAGCAGCTAATCCTTCTTTATACTTTACCAATAATATTTTTAGCTCTCCCTCATGTATAGAAAATATTAAATTATCAACAGATATATTTTTAATACAGTTATCTGGTAAAAGCACTTCCTTATCGATATTGCTATTTAATAAAGGCATTTTTTTCCCTGTCATAATATTTCCGTGATGGTGATTATATCTTAATAAATTGTATTTTTTTAATATTACACATAGAGCTCTAAGTGACTCAATAACTAATTCTAATGGTCTGATAGACTAATTAATAGTTTACTATGAAGTATTAATTTATATCAACAGGCTGTGATAAATAATTTCAAAATTTAAACGATCAGTGTTTATTAATATAATTATGTCTATAAGTGAAGCCCTCTCGATTCGGCTCATATACGCGAAGCGGAGGAATTAACTCCAAATAAATGGTCACTAGAATTTTTTAATATAATTAGATATAAAACATTAATGTCATATTGACTATAAGAAGCTAAGGTGCTAGATTCATTATATTCGTAATCAAGTGTGTTGATTCGTAATCAAGTGTACTGATAAACCAAAGGGGCGGAACTTGAAGATGTGAAACGTTTTTGGTTTGGCAGTAATGCACCAAGCGATAGTACGAATCAAACGAATACGAAGCGAGTAAAGCGTATGTTAAAACTTATAAAAATAAATAAGCACTCGCATATCCCCGCAGCTGAGAAATAAAGCAACTGCGGGTAATAAGAAATTAATAATAAATGCTGTTTTAGTAATTATATGTAGGTTTTCATTTCAACTTAACAATAAAATTTGAAACGAAAACCTAAAATCTTTTATATTGGGGAAATCAATGAAACATCAAATAAAAAATAAAAATAAAAATAAAAATAAAAATCAAAATCAAAATCGCTTCGCCTTAAACGCCATTATGCTGTGTTCAAGCATGGCGGCAATGGCGCCTATTGCTTACGCAAACGCTGAAAGTACAAATAAAGCAGATGAAGAAATTGAAAGAATTGAAGTTACTGGCATCATGTCCAGTATGAAACGTTCTTTAGCGAACAAACGATCTGCTGACCAAATAAAAGATGTCATCAGCGCAGAAGATATTGGTAAACTACCGGATCAAAACCTTGCAGAAGCGCTACAGCGTGTTACCGGCGTACAAATTGGTCGTGATTTTGGTGAAGGTAACGAAGTTTCTGTTCGCGGTATGGCACAAAACCGCGTGGAAATGAATGGCCAAACAGTAATGGGCTCAGACTCAGAAAGCCGTGGCATTCAATTTAACGATTTATCTCCAGATGCTTTTAGTAGTATGGAAGTCATCAAGTCTCCCACCGCCGACATGACAGAAGGCGCATTAGGTGCCACCATTAATTTAAAAACCCGTCGTGCTTTCGATAGTGATGAAAGAAGGGTTAGCGTCCGTGCCAATGCAGAATATGGTGATTTATCAGAAGAAACTAGCCCTAGCATGTCGGCGTTTTTCAGTGACAGATGGGACTCTTCAATAGGTGAGTTTGGCCTAGCGATTTCAGCAAACTATTCAGACACCAATAAACGTAGAGATACTGGTGAAACTCGCTGGACCGAGTACTCTGGATATGGAATGGGCAATGATGTTGATGGCGATGGTGAACTTGATCCATTATTTGTACCTCAAAAATTACGCGCGCAATATTGGTCACGCGATCAAGAGCGAACAGGTATTACTTCCAATTTGCAATGGGCGCCGTCTGATAATTTAGAAATTTACTTCGATGGTATTTACAATCAATTTGACATTGCAACTGCTAGCCAAAACATTCAAGGTGAAGGGAATAATGGAGGCAATTTAACTAATGCAATCATTAGTGATAACAACACTTTACTTTCAGGATCACTTAGCAAAGCAAAAATGACTACTAGTGGCTGGGATCAACGCTCAGACAGAAAAACTTATGCAACTACATTAGGCTTTGAATACTTTGTAGGTGATCAATGGACGTTTAACGGCAGTATTAACAGCTCTCATGGTGAAGAGCATGCTTACAATGCTTTCGTCAATACCTTAGATAAAAATACTGAGATGCAGTATGATTTAACCGCCAGCGATTTTGGTGGCGCTAGCTTCTTCCCTAAAAAAGATAACTTCACCAATGCACTCGACCTAAATAATACCGCTTCATACTTGCTTAATAATCTATCATTACAAGATCAAACAAAAGAAAACGACAGTGATGAAGTAAAATTTGATGTTGATTATAACCTTGAAGCAGGACACTTAACCTCAATCGAATTTGGTGTTCGTGTTGCAGGGCGCAGCGCTACCCGTGAAAAATCAGTTAGAAAGCCCAAAGTCATTAATGGCAAATTATTTTCTGATCATCCCGATTTACCAACGATCAGCACACCAGATAACTTTTTAGAAGACTTTTCGGGTGCCTTTAATCAATATGTTACCGTAGATGCATCAAAATATTGGGATAACCCTGAATTATTTGAACCAGAATTTCAAAGTGATATTAATTGGGTGAATGAAACAAATACCACCTTTGATATTGAAGAAAAAACTAATGCAGTTTATTTCAAAACTAATTTTGACGGTGATTTTTTAGATTATCCTTATAGTGCCAATACGGGGATACGATATGTCGAAACAGATATTACCTCCTCTGGTTGGGACCCAGAAGATACATCGTCATGGATTAAAGACGAAAATGATTACTCCGACGTATTGCTAAGCGCTAATATTCAATTTCAACTTTCAGACAACTTAGTGCTACGTTTTGCTGGCGCTGATGTAATGTCTCGTCCAAATATCGTCGACTTAAGTAAAGGCGTAAAAGTTAAAGCGGGTGATGGTACAGGTAATGGCGGTAATCCTTTCTTGAAGCCTTTCCGCGCCAGCCAGTTTGATGTTTCTATAGAATGGTATGGTGAAAACAATGACTCTTTCAGCGCCGCCATTTTCTATAAAGATATAGAATCTTATATTAGTTCAGATAATGAAAATAGATTTTTATTTTTAGGTGAGACCGATGACAATGGCGCTCCATTAGCTGAAGAAGTTAGCGTTTCAATACCTATAAATGGAGAAGGCGGTACAGTAGAAGGTTTTGAAGTTGCAGCAACCAAAACGTTTGGCTTTTTAGGTGAAATGTTCCAAGGGGCAGGTATATCAGCAAACTATACTTACGCCGATAGTGAAACATCAACGAAGCATATTTTAACCGGTGCGGCTTTACCGTTAGAAGATTTGTCTAAAGATAGCTATAACGTGATTGCCTTTTTTGAGTATAAGAAATTTGCAACCCGTTTAGCCTATAACTGGCGCTCAGAATATTTAAATACCACGGATGGTTTTAATGACCAACCAGAGTTTGAAAAATCTAGAGGGCAATTAGACTGGTCTATGGCGTATGATATTACCAAGAAAATTCAGGTAACCTTCAATGCTATTAACCTTAACGATTCATACTCTGAGCAGTATTCATCGATTGCTGAACGTCATTATAAAACGCAAACTACGGGTCGTCGTTATACCTTAGGTGTTAGCGCGAAGTTTTAATATTCACCTGTAACAAAGTAAAACGGCACATAGTAAAGGTGCCGTTTTTTTATATGTATTTACTTAGTAACCAAGGTCGTCAGTTATGCGCAAATCAATAATAATTTTTATTCAGCTGGTTATCTTTCTGAGTAGCTTTTCATTATTTGCTGAAACGCACTATAAACTGGAGAAAAGTTTAGGATTAGCCAGCGAAAGTGAAATAACAAAATACTTAGAAATAGTGAGTAAGGCGGCTTTGATAAAGGATAACTACAGCCGTGGCTTTAGTTGGAACTATGCCAATTATTTGATGGGCCTTGGGCGTCTTTATCAAGTGACGGGTGATCCGCGATTACTCAATACCATGATAGAACGCATTGAATTTATGCTTTCCAGGCGAAATGATCGACATGAAAAATTAACACTCTATATTGATGGAAAAGTTTTACCTGTATGGCCCTCTCTTTATAAAAAGTGGAGTATAAATAACCAGCCTGTTGCCTTTACGAATATATTAATGACGGCAAACATATTACAACCCATCGCTTACGCATCTTGGTTGATACTTAAGGAAGACAAGCTAGTTGGACTTGTCGGCTCAAATGGTGAAAGTTATAGAAATATAGCATTACGCTTTTTATCAGACGCCACTGAATCAGTCGAAATGTTTGCCCTTTCGCCATTGTGGTTTGATCAAGGTAAAGGACTTTTTATTCATGCTAATAATCCAGATTTAGCCAGAATACAGGAAGTACCGCTTAAAAAAGTAGGCCAGCCTATTGCGTATAACCGAGCACTTACCATGTCTAGCGCTATGCAATATATAGTGCTTGCTAATGAAGTTGCTGAACAAAACCCACAGACAGTAAGTCGTTATCGAAAAATAGTCAGTGATCAGCTGCAATATTTCAAAAGGAATGCTGACAGTATTAACGAGCCGAAATTAAATTTAGCAAAGGAAATTCTATTTTGGAATTTCGATGAAATCTCTGATGTTGAGACAAAACCTGATGACATTCTACATGGCGGGTTAGTCAGTGCTGCATTGATGGGGATCAGTCGTGATGATTTTTATCGTGACTCTATAGATAGTAATTTACTGCAACAAATGGCGAATACTTACCTTTATAAACTTAGGCAAATCGAACCTAATACTCGTCACCTGTTTAAGCATTATATTGATGGTTCAAAGACTGAGTTAATTGAAGCTAAACGATTGTCAAATTTGAACTGGTGTCATTTAAGTTTGATCGAACAAAAAGTATGGGATCTTTCTTGCGGGCCGCAACTGACCAAAATAGGCGTTAATGTTAAATCTGGAGCATATTATGCACTAGGTCTAGCCGTTCGTCATGAGCTTGCTTTACGTGATTAAACCGAACATTTATTAACTGAGTGAGCCATAGGTCTTTTGATCAATATTAAAATAGAAGTGACATTATGAAAAATATAACAACAACATTAACGCTAACATTACTTGGCTTAGTACTTTTTTCCTGCTCAGATATTAAACCTATCGGTAATAATAAGTCAGCACAAAACCAAACCGTTGAAGTAGCAGATTCAGCTGTTCCTAAAGGTGATAAAAAGCCTAATGTTGTTTTGGTGCTTGCCGATGATATGAGCTGGTATGACATTAGTGCTTACCATAAGCAGTTTGATTATGTGCCTAAAAATGCTAAAACGCCCAATATCGATAAAATTGCTGAACAAGGCATGATGTTTACCCGTTCATTTACCGCCACTGCCATGTGCGCCGTAACTAGACAACAGCTTTATACGGGTATTTACCCTGTCCGTAATGGTGCTTATGGTAATCACACTAGAGTGCATGATGGCGTGAAAAGCGTTGCACACTACTTTAAGGATTTGGGATATAGAGTTGGCTTAGCGGGCAAAAAACATATAGCTCCGCTTGAATCATTCCCCTTTGAAATGGCAGGTAAGCAAAATAGATTAGCCGATGGTGAAACATCTTTTGGTATGGATACCACGCGTGAATTTATTAAAAGAGATAGTTCACAGCCATTTTTCTTAATCGTAGCCTCAAGCAGCCCTCATGATCCGTGGACTAGAGGAGATAGAAGTAAGTATCCAGAAAATGAATTACAAGTACCTGATTTTTTGAATGATACTAAAGAAGTGCGTCGCTTAATGGCTGATTATTTAGCCGAAGTCAGTGATTTAGATCGTGAAGTTGGCTTAGTGGAAACTGAGTTAGCTAACCTAGGTATTAAAGACGATACCATTTTTATTTTTACCAGCGAACAAGGCTCTGTTTTACCTTTTGGTAAATGGTCTAATTACGATGCTGGCCTGAAAACAGCTTTCATCATTCGCTGGCCAAATAAAATATCTGCAGGCACCAAAACTGATGCCATGATCGAATATGTTGATGTCGTGCCAACGCTAACTGACTTGGTTAATAGCACGGTACCCGAAGGATTAGATGGCAAAAGTTTTAAAAACGTTTTACTCGGTAAGGAAACTGAACATAAAGAATATGTTTATGGCGTGCAAACAACTTACAACGTTAAAGAAGGCAGTGAATATCCTGTACGGTCTGTTCGTAGCGAACAATTTAAATTAATCCATAACCTGCAATTCGAAAATGGTTTTTCAAATTTGATCACCGCAAGTCCTTGGTTTCATCGTGAACTCGTTGCTGAAAAAAATGCACAGATCAGTAATTATGCTGATTTTGTTAGTCGACCTGAATTTGAATTATATGATGTGATTAACGATCCTCTAGAGCAAGTTAACTTAATCAACAAGGTACAATTTCGTGATGAAATTGCACATTTACAGCAAAAATTAAGTGAATGGATGGTACAGCAAGGCGATTCTGGTATTACGATGGAAAAAGCGGTATGTCAGCGCATAGCTTTTCCACATGGACCTTGCGGAGGAAAGAGCATTGTCAATAAATTTAGTACCATGACCTTTTTGTAAAATAAGCTGAAACGGATAAGTTGATTAACTTAACATGAAAAATCACAACTTACGGCTGCACTGCGGAGAAACGATGAAAGCAATCACATTCACAACCATCCTAGCCATATTGGTCAGCCTATCTGGATGCATATCCTCAGCCGTTAGGGTCGACCAGACGCCGACATCCGCTGTGCAAATGGCAACCGAGCAGGGTTCTAGCGCCCTCAAACAGATGCGTACAGCTTCTTCCAAAACCATGTTGGTCGCAGCGCATCGAGGTGGCTATGAGAGCGACAAGGTCGACCAAGCTCCAGAAAACTCACTCGCCAACATCCAGAACAGCCAAAGCAAGGGCATTGATCTTTACGAAACTGATATTCAGCGCACAAAAGATGGTCATTTCGTTATGATTCATGACCCGACTATCGACCGTGAAACCACCGGAACAGGGCAAGCCAGCAACATGACCCTTGAAGAACTGCAACAGCTTCATAAAAGGTATCGCGATGGTAGTGTCTCCAATGAGCGTGTCGCCACCCTGGCTCAGTTTCTTCAACAGGGTAAGGGCAAAACGGTTTTCAAGGCCGACTTGAAACCAGGCGTCAGTAAACATTTTACAGCGATCATGGGGCTGGTCACCCAACATGATGCGCTGGAGGGGATCATCTTTCGGGTGCCTTACCAGCAGTCCGATTTGTTCGCCCAATACAAGGCTGATGGTGTCCCATATGCTAGGAGCCTGTTAATGTTCAAGGTTTCCAGCAAGCAGCAGATAAACGATATTAAGGCGCGGTTCGATCCGCTCACTATTCAGATCAACATAAAAAAGTCTGATCCCGCGCACCACAAAACCCTGGAACTGATCCAATATGCCACGAGTCAAGGACTACTGGTTGAAACCCATGCCGATGGTAAGGCCGAGGATTGGGACAAGTTGATTGAAGCGGGTGTGCGCATGTTTCACACAAAACGCGCTTCGAAGATGAAGGATTTTCTACATCAATACCAAGAGACCATTTATTAGGATTGACAATCCGTATCAAAGATATTAAAAATCCTTAATAAATAATAAATAATAAATAATAACTTAATGCGAAAGAGGCAATATGAATTTGGTCACAATTGAGCAGGCTACAGCAGAAGAAAATATCGGATTGATAATCATTATATCGTTAGTCGCGACTATTGGTGGTTTTCTCTTTGGTTTCGATAGTGGCGTAATTAATGGCACTATTGATGGACTACAAACGGCGTTCAATTCAGATAGTGTCGGTACCGGCTTCAATGTAGCATCTATGTTATTAGGTTGTGCCGTAGGCGCATTTTTTGCGGGTAAATTGGCAGATCAATATGGCCGAAAGAACATACTAATGGTCTCAGCAGTCTTTTTTATCATGTCTGCTTATGGCTCAGGGATAGCCAGTTCATCATTTGAATTCATTATATACAGAATATTTGGTGGTCTTGCGGTCGGCGCAGCATCAGTAATGGCACCAGCTTATATCAGTGAAGTGGCTCCTGCTCGTTATCGAGGGGCATTAGCAACAGCACAACAAGTGGCTATTATTTTAGGGTTATTCACGGCATTCGTAAGTAATTATTGTCTTGCTGTTTCTGCAGGAGGCTCTGTTGAAATTTTATGGGCTAACTTTGAAGCATGGCGTTGGATGTTCTGGATAGAACTCATTCCTGCAATTATATTCATAGTGGCATTATTTTTCATCCCCGAAAGTCCTCGATATTTAATTCTTTCGAATAACTATGATGAAGCTAAACGCGTACTTAAGATGCTGTTTGGCGAGAGAATAGCTGAGGAAAAATTCAAAGAAATATACGACTCTGTTTCACATACCAGAAAACCATCAATGAAAGACCTATTAGATAAAGAAACATCTCGTATCAGGCCGATAATATGGGTGGGTATCGCGTTAGCAACATTCCAACAACTTGTTGGCATTAACGTCGTTTTCTATTATGGAGCCGTACTCTGGCAGGCAGTAGGTTATTCAGAATCTGATGCACTGTTGATCAATATCATTAGTTCAGCTATTAGTATTGGGGCTTGTTTCGTGACTATTTACTTTATTGATAAAATAGGAAGAAAACCCTTTTTATTGTGGGGCTCTATTGGGATGTCTATCACTTTAGTACTTATGGCCGGAGCCTTTTCATCGGGCTCGTTGGATGCAGAAGGGGCATTACAACTGTCAGATAACATGGGAATGCTAGCACTGCTTTCTGCTAATGCCTATGTGTTCTTCTTTAATATTTCATGGGGGCCTGTGATGTGGGTAATGCTAGGCGAAATGTTTCCTAATCAAATTAGAGGATCTGGATTAGCGGTTAGTGGATTGTCTCAATGGACGGCTAACTTTGCTATTACCATGACATTTCCTATTTTACTTTCCGTTATTGGTTTAGCTGGTGCTTATGGAATTTATGCCTTTTTTGCCCTGTTATCGATTATCTTTGTTATCAAATTTATCTCGGAAACAAAAGGAAAAGAATTAGAGGAAATGGAAGGTTAACGCCTTTTTCTGTGGATATATATAAATAAAGGTAGGTGCTAATTATGGCCCCTACCTTTTTTATTATGATTATTTTTGGTAAAGTATATCAAATGCTATATTTAATGATATCGCTAACATTTTTTGTTAAGATAGATGTAATTATAAAAGCAGTCTGATGAAAGGAAACTTTGTAGTATGACAACTCCCAAGCGAGCACGTATACAAGATGTGGCTGAAAAGGCTGGCGTTTCTAGCATGACGGTTTCTCGTGTGCTTAATCAAGACAGTAAAGTAAGTGACGCTAAACGCTTGTTAGTGATGAAAGCTGTAAAGGAGCTTAATTACCGTCCAAATGTTGCTGCGCGACGATTAGCGAGTAATAAATCGTTTCTAATTGGTTTACTTTACGTTGATATAGATACTTCTTATGTGAGTAAGTTTCTACTGCGTGGTTTAAAAAGTTGTCGTTCAACGGGTCATCATTTAGTGGTTGATCAAATTGATGAAGATATAGATAAGTCTATCGCATCGGTGCAAGAGTTAATTGAGGTTACCCAAGTCGATGGTTTGATTTTGTTGCCACCCACTTGTGATGATCCTATCTTACTCGCCACATTGCAAAAAGCGAACGTTTGTTTTGTCCGTATTGCACCAGAGACCCAATTAAATCTAGCACCTTATATTTGTATGGACGATTATCAGGCCAGTTTTGAACTGACTGAGATGTTAATTAAACAAGGCCATAGCAAGATAGGTCATATTATTGGTAATCCAAACCAAGGGGTCAGCCGTTTACGTTATCAGGGCTATCTTGATGCTTTGCGTTCAAACCAAATTAACGTACCCCCCGAGTATATTGAACAAGGTTTATTTACTTATGAATCAGGTTTAGTTGCCGCTAAGAAAATGTTATCGCTTGAGGATAAACCGACCGCCATCTTTGCTGCCAATGACGATATGGCAGCAGCGGTATTGTCTGTGGCTCATATGTTTCGACTTTCAGTACCTGAGGATTTATCTATTGCCGGCTTTGATGATGGTCATTTGGCTATTACTGTGTATCCAAATTTAACCACGGTAAGGCAGCCCATTGTGCAAATGGCCGAGTTAGCTGTTGATATTATTTCCTCGGGTAAATTTTCTGATTTAGCTAACGCAAACAGCCGAGAATTTCGTAATGTCCTTGATTTTGAAGTTATTGAAAGAGACTCTACTGCTAACGCCAAATAAGGTTATTTCATTATACCAATTCCATTAACTAAGTGATCATTTTCAAATGGCCTAAATATCCAATAACATCGTTGCTTTCAATCCCAATAGCCAGCTATTGATCAATCAAGCGCCTTGTTCTTGAACATTTATTCTCATTGAATTCTGTAACCATTAATTAATGGAAATGGTATTACTTGTTTTTAACTTTTTCCAATTGATATACTATCTGCGTTTTTAATGGCTTATGCTTGGTTGTTAAATGGAATGGGTAAGTGGATTGATTTGGACTGTCTGGACAAAACTGCGGCTCTAAACAAACCCCTTGGCCAGTTCTAAAGGGGGTTTGTAGGTGTTGCCCCGTATAAACTTGCATTGCTGGATAATTAGAGCTGACATGCAACTTTAGTTTTTCATCACCACTTTGCAATATTGCATGTTTTAAGATGCCAGAAGTTAAGCTATTAGCGCTTAGGGTGCTATCTTCAGGCACTAATAAAAAATTATTATCTAATCGCGTTTGGCCAGATATGGTTTTTGGCGTTAAATAATCAAATTGAGTACCGGCAACAGGGGATACTCTTCCTTGAGGAAGCCCTGCATTATTTACCGGTGTGTAATATTCACTCAATAGCTGCAAACTGTGTCGGCTTTCATTATTGTCTGGACCAAGGTTGAAATAGGGGTGGGTGGTTGGCCCGGCGATAGTGGTTTTATCTGAGGTCACCTTAATATCAATAACTAATTCACACCCTGCTATTTCATTATTTGCCAACTCACTGTTTGCAACTAAACCGTAACTCACCTCTACCGTCATTTCTCCAGCATAACCATTGTAACCATCAGCTAATACACATTTTAATGTGATCTTATTTTCTTCATGCTCAATACATTCCCAGAATAAATTAGCTAATGCTTGATTTCCACCATGCAGATGATGTTCACCTTCATTGGCATCAAGCAGCAATGTTTGGCCATTAACAGTGCAGGTTGAATGAGCAATACGATTAGCATAAGGGCCGACAATGGCGCCGATAAAGCAAGTATCGTTAAGATAATCTTCAAGCTGCTCATAACCTAAAATAATATTACGTGCTTGATTATCGACCTGCGTTATCCATTTTAATAGACGCGCGCCATAGTTGGCTATATGAACAATATCGCCTTGCTCATTAGAAATTTTATATGCTTTTATGCTCATGTTGTTTTCCAAATAACTTAGCTGGCTATACTGGTTTGGTAATAATTCATTAAACCTTTAGTTGAGCTATCGTGATTTTCACTAACATTATTACTCTCAAGTTCAGCCTCAATACTATTTGCCAAACCTTTACCAAGTTCAACACCCCATTGATCGAATGAGCAAATTTGCAAAAGAATACCTTGGGTAAAAATTTTGTGTTCATATAAAGCAATTAAACTGCCGATTGTTCTTGGTGAAATACGCTTCATCAAAATTGTATTGGTTGGGCGATTACCTTTATGAACTTTATGGGGGGCAACTTTATCTATGTATTCAGGTGTTCTGCCTTTGGCTTTTAAGTCTGCTCGTACTTGTTGTTCATCTACACCTTGCATTAATGCTTGAGTTTGCGCGAAAAAGTTAGCCATCAGGGTTTGGTGATGTCCTTCAATCGGGGTAATACTTTCCACCGAACCAATAAAGTCAGCAGGGACAATGTTATTACTTTGATGTAAGTATTGATAAAAAGCATGTTGACCATTAATACCTAGTTCCCCCCAAATTGACGGCACAGTTGAATAGTCAATGGTCTCACCTTGCCAGTTAACCGATTTGCCATTACTTTCCATTTCTGCTTGCTGTAAATAAGCTGACAGCATATGCAGTGGCTGATCATAAGGTAAAATAGCTTGTGACTGCGCGCCTAAGAATGTGCAGTTCCACAGGCTTAATAACGCTAAAATTACCGGCGCATTTTGTTCTAACGGTGTTTCATAAAAGTGTCTGTCTATTTCATCGGCACCTTCGAGTAACTCAATAAAACGCTCAAAACCCAGATCGATAGCAATAGGTAAGCCAATCGCTGACCAAAGTGAGAAACGGCCGCCGACCCAATCCCACATATCAAAAATATTCTCTTTGGCGATACCAAATTCCGTGGCATTTTTCTTATTTGATGATACGGCAACAAAGTGTTTAGCGATGGCTGATTGATCAAATGAAGATGACACTAACCACTTCATTGCTGTTTTAGCATTGGTCATGGTTTCTGTGGTGGTAAAGGTTTTACTGGAAACAATAAACAACACTTTCTCAGGATTTAACGGTCTTAATACATTGGCAATTTGGGTGCCGTCAACATTTGAAACGTAATGCACATTAACGCTATTATCACTATATTGTTTAAGTGCCTCAGTGACCATTTGTGGACCAAGGTTTGAACCACCAACGCCAATGTTGACGACATCTGTAATGCGTTTACCGGAATATCCCTTCCAATGCCCTTGACGCACTTTATCGGAAAAATCTTTCATATGATTTAATGAGCGCTGCACGTCTTCTTTAACATTATTACCATCAAGCATGACCGGTTTATCTGAACGACTTCTTAACGCGGTATGTAAAACGGCTCGGTCTTCGGTGCTATTGATACGCTCACCAGAAAACATTTTCTCGCGCCATTGTTCAATATTACATTCTTTCGCCAAGTCGAATAACATTGACATGGTGTCTTCACTTATCAAATTTTTAGAATAATCTAATAAAAAAGGCGCTAACTTAATGGATAACTGTTCAAATCGTTGGCTATTTTGCTTGAATAGTTCACTCATGTGCTGCTTTTTCATTGTTTGAGCATGAGTGACTAATTTTTTCCAGCTGGGTAGGGAGGTTCTTGGTTGCATGATAATCTCTTTGAAATACAGTTAAAGGGTGAGTAACTTTCAAGTTAGCTGTAGCTATATACGCAAAGTTCCACACACGTTGCTATTATTAATTTTTCTTGTTCACTTAATAAGTTAGGAAGTAATGTGGTGCTCTGATCCACATGACCTCCTAATGGGGTTTATAATTTCTGTTGTGCTTATACCAATTCTAATAAGTTATTGCTCACTTGTGCTGGTTAAAATGTTACAGCTCTGCGTTGCTCCCAATCCTCATAGCCAGCTATGAGTCGACAATATGCTCCTGCATTGTCTACTAAGTTACATCCATGTAACGATCAATCAAGCGTTGTACCCTGTAATATTTTTCCTACGCACAACAAGATCACACACTTAATAGATTTGGTATTATAGGTTTTTTACTTTACTGATGACGTTTTCAACAGTAAAACCAAAGTGTTTGTATAAGTCAGCACCCGGTGCAGATTCACCGAAAGTAGACATACCAACAACATCGCCGGCAAAGCCAACATACTTAGCCCAGTAATCAACATGAGCCGCTTCAATAGCGACACGTTTAGTGACTGAGGTAGGTAATACGCTTTCTTTGTAAGCAGCATCTTGGGCATCAAAAGTATCTGTTGATGGCATAGAAACTACGTTCACTTTTGTTCCTTCAGCGGTTAGTGCGATCGCTGAATCAACCGCTAAACCAATTTCAGAACCTGTTGCAATTAAAATCACTTCAGGTGTTTGACCACAATCAACCAATACATAAGCACCTTTAGCTATGTTAGCTACTTGTGCATCAGTACGTGGTTGTGCAGGTAAACCCTGGCGAGAGAATATAAGCGAGGTCGGCCCATTTCTACATTGAATACCTGTTTTCCATGCAACAACTGATTCAGTTGCATCGGCAGGTCGCCACGTTGACATATTTGGCGTCATACGTAAGTTGGCTAATTGTTCAATAGGTTGATGCGTTGGACCATCTTCACCTTGACCAATTGAATCATGGGTATAGACAAAAATGTTTTGAATGCCCATTAATGCTGACATACGTACGGCATTACGTGCATATTCCATAAACATCATGAACGTTGCACCGTAATTAATGAAACCGCCATGTAATGAAATACCATTCATAATGCCGCTCATACCAAATTCACGTACACCGTAGTAGATGTAGTTACCGGCAGCGTCGTCTTGAATGCCTTTTGAACCACTCCATAACGTTAGGTTTGAACCCGCTAAATCAGCTGAGCCGCCTAACATTTCCGGTAATAACGCACCAAATTCTTCAATAGTATTTTGTGACGCTTTACGACTAGCAATGTTTTGACCATCGGCTTGGCATTTAGCAATAAAGGCATTGGCTTTTTCTTCAAAATCGCTAGGTAATTCGTTATTAATAACACGGCGCTCAAATTCAGCAGCAAGTTCTGGATAAGCAGCAGCATAGGCCGTAAAGTCTTCATTCCAACGTTGCTCTGCGGTATTACCTTTTTCTTTACCATCCCAACCATTATAAACGTCTTGCGGAATTTCAAATGGAGCATGTGGCCAGTTTAAAAATTCGCGTGCCGCAGCAATTTCATCATCACCTAATGGTGCACCATGACAATCATGGCTGCCTGATTTATTTGGTGAGCCAAAACCAATAATAGTTTTACAACAAATCATGGTAGGTTTGTCAGTAACGGCTTTTGCTTCAGCAATCGCTTTAGCAATCGCTTCTGGGTTATGTCCGTCTACATCACTGATCACATGCCAGCCATAAGCGGCAAAGCGAGCAGGTGTATTGTCGGTAAACCAACCTTCAACATGGCCGTCAATAGAAATACCATTGTCATCCCAAAAAGCAATAAGTTTACCTAAACCGAGTGTACCGGCTAATGAACAGACTTCATGCGAAATCCCTTCCATTAAACAACCGTCACCTAAGAAACAGTAAGTGAAATGGTCAACAATGTCATGGCCTTCACGGTTAAACTGTGCGGCTAACGTTTTTTCACCAATCGCCATACCAACAGCATTGGAAAGGCCTGCACCTAGTGGCCCAGTAGTGGTTTCAACGCCAGGTGTATAACCATATTCTGGATGTCCTGGCGTTTTAGAATGCAATTGACGGAACTGTTTCAATTCATCAATAGGTAAATCGTAACCTGACAAATGTAATAAAGAATAGATAAGCATTGAACCATGACCGTTCGATAATACGAAGCGATCGCGGTCAACCCAATTTGGGTTGGTTGGGTTATGTTTTAAAAAATCATTCCATAATACTTCGGCAATATCCGCCATACCCATAGGAGCGCCAGGGTGTCCTGATTTTGCTTTTTGCACAGCATCCATACTTAAAGCACGAATGGCATTGGCAAGATCTTGTTTAGATGTCATGTTGAAATCCTATTAATTACGATGACGGCTATCAATTCGTCCTCGGTAAAAATATAAGACCAGTTTATTAAGTTAATAAACTGGTCTTATTTAAATGCTGCATGTAGCTAATTTTTATTATTAATACTTAGGTAATAAAGAATTAGGCTGTTGCTGTTTGATTAACTAAGTCAGTGACTAATTGATCTAAAATTGCTTGGTCTTTTGCAAAATTACGAATGCCTTCAGCAAGCTTTTCACTCGCCATGGCATCTTGATTATGTTGCCATGCAAAAGTAGACTCAGTTAATGGCACGAGTGAATCACGGCTCTTAGTATTAACGTTATCGGCAGATAACTTAGTCACTAATGTGCCTTCAGTGGTTTGTAGTTCATTGAGTAAAACAGGAGAAATGGTTAATAAATCACACCCAGCTAACTCAGTGATTTCACTGGTGTTTCTAAAACTTGCTCCCATAACAACGGTTTTATAACCATATTGTTTGTAGTAGTTATAAATAGCGGTTACAGATTTAACACCAGGATCAGCGGCACCAAAGAACTCTCTACCTTCATTTTTCTTAAACCAATCAAGAATACGACCAACAAAAGGAGAGATAAGTGTCACGTTAGCTTCAGCACACGCAATGGCTTGGGCTTTTGAAAATAGTAAGGTTAAGTTACAAGCAATGCCTTCTTTTTCAAGCTGTTCAGCGGCTTTAATACCTTGCCATGTTGAAGCTAGTTTGATTAAAACACGCTTTTTATCGATACCTGCTTTTTCATAAAGGCCAATGAGTTTACGGCCTTTTTCAATGCTCGCTTGTATATCAAAAGATAAACGTGCATCGACTTCAGAAGAAATACGACCTGGGACATGTTTTAATATTTCACAGCCAAAATTAACAATAAGTTGATCGCAAATAGCATCAACATTATTACCTGCTTTCTCAATGGCATCTTCAATTAAATGCTGGTATTGAGGAAGTTTGGCTGCTTGTAAAATTAACGATGGGTTTGTCGTTGCATCTGTTGGGTTGAGTGACTTAATTGAGTCAACATCTCCACTGTCTGCTACAACAACGGTAACATTTTTTAATTGTTCTAATAAGTTCATAGTAATGCCTATAGAAAACCTGTTTCATTGATGAATAAAACAGGCTTTATTTTTTATATTAGCTGTTATTAAAAATTAAACGTAACGGTTAACAATGTTTTCGAGTAGCTCTTGACGACCCGATTCTTGTTTTGGGTTAATGTCATTTTCTAATACTAATTTAGATAAGCTTTCTAAACTTTGGTCACCAGACATAATGCTTTGACCTAATTCACCTTTCCAACCTGAATAACGCTGTTCAACAAACTGAGATAATGGTGAATCTTCAATCATTTTCGCTGCGTTTAATAAGGACTTAGCCATAGTATCCATACCGCCAATGTGACCGATGAATAAATCATCACGTTCACATGATTGACGGCGTAATTTAGTATCAAAGTTAAAACCACCGGTGTCTAAACCACCAGCTTTTAAAATTTCATACATAACTAAGGTACATTCAGCTACATCGTTAGGAAATTGATCTGTATCCCAACCGTTTTGCATGTCGCCTCTGTTAGCATCAACACTACCCAGAATGCCTTCTGCACAGGCCGTCGCTATTTCATGATGGAAACTATGACCAGCAAGTGTTGCATGGTTTGCTTCAATATTTACATGAATTTCACCAGCAATACCATGCTTGTGTAAGAAACCAACTACGGTAGCTGTATCGTAATCGTATTGGTGTTTAGTAGGCTCTTGAGGTTTAGGCTCAATTAATAGTTTCCCTTTGAAGCCAATTTTATGTTTGTGCTCAATAACCATTTTAAGGAAACGTGCGTACTGCTCGCCTTCTTGTTTAAGGTTAGTGTTTAATAATGTATCGTAACCTTCACGCCCCCCCCAAAGTACGTAGTTTTCACCACCTAAACGGTGGGTAACATCCATAGCATGTTTAACTTGCGCGGCAGCATAAGCATATAAATCTGGATTAGGGTTAGTTGAACCACCGGCACAAAAACGGGCGTTTGAGAATAAGTTAGCCGTACCCCATAAAAGCTTAATACCAGTACGAGCCATTTCTTTTTCAAAAATATCAGCCATGTGATCTACATTGGCATGAAACTCTTTTAATGAATTTCCTTCAGGTGCTATATCTGCGTCATGAAAACAAAAGTATGGCGTGCCTAATTTTTCCAAAAATTCAAAGGCGGCTTTAGCTTTTTGTTCAGCAAGTTCTAATTGGTTACCTGTAGATTGGATCCAAGGACGATCAAAAGTGCCAGCACCAAAGATGTCAGAACCTGTCCAACAAAAGTTATGCCAGTAACATGCAGAAAACCGCAAGTGCTCTTTCATGGTTTTGCCAAGTACTACTTGATTTTCATCATAGTAACGAAATGCCAATGGGTTAGTGCTGTTTTCGCCTTCGAATTGAATTTTGTTTACGTTTTTAAAGAATTGTTCAGTCATGATATTCATCCTCTTCACGATAAGTCGTAAATAATGTGTTTAAAATAAGTTGTTTTTTAACATGTTGTTTTTTATATCGATACTTTGTAATGGTGCCATTAAAAATGGGCGACAACACTTTGGTATAAATCTTTGTATTTTTGATATTGCACTTTGTAAATATTAGCCATGGCCGAATCAGCTTCGATAATGTGTTTAATTTTACCAGGCTGACAAACAACTGACGGAGATTCTCCAGTTACTGCCATACGAGCAAGACGTGCCGCACCCATTGCAGGACCTACTTCTCCACCTTCTCGATAAATAAGCGGTTGGTTAAGCACGCTGGCCAGAATTTTTCCCCATAATTCACTTCGTGCTCCCCCACCAATAACGGATACTTTATCGATTTGAGTACCTGCATCAAGCAACACTTGCTGGCCATCGGCAAAGGCAAAGGCTACGCCTTCTAACACCGCTCGCCCTAGCACTGCACGAGAAGTATTATGACCTAAGCCAAAAAATACCCCTTGTGCATTCGGGTTGTTATGTGGGGTACGCTCGCCAGATAAATAAGGGAGAAAGGTTACCGCGCAAGGTTGAGTGAAATCTTCTAAAATAATTTCATCTAACAAGCTTTGCTCATTATCAGCACCAGTTAATTTAGTGACCCAAGATAAACAGCTGGCGGCACTTAACACTACTGACATTTGATGCCAAGTATTTGGAATACAATGACAAAAAGTATGTAAAGCGCCATCAGGATTAGGTAAGTATTTTTCATTGGCAACAAAATATACCCCTGAAGTCCCGAGTGATAAAAATGCTTCGTTAGGATTAATAACACCAATTCCGACAGCACCTGCAGCATTGTCACCAGCACCACCAGCAACGGGGATTTGTTGCATTCCCCAATTTTCGGCGATATCTGTCTTAAGGATTCCGGTAATGTCAGTACCTTCGTATAGGGTAGGCATATGTGATTCATTTAAACCCGTTGCGGCCAACATTTCACTTGACCATTTACGGTTTGCTACATCTAACCAAAGTGTTCCTGCGCTGTCTGACATGTCAGAAGCAAAATCACCAGTCATTAAAAATCTTAGGTAATCCTTAGGTAATAATACTTTATGAATACGAGCGAATAATTCAGGTTCGTTTTGTTCTACCCAGAGTAATTTTGGTGCAGTAAAGCCTGGCATAGCAATATTACCGGTGATCTGACGAGCGTTTGGCTCATGTTTTTCTATTTCGATACATTGTTGCTCGCATCGGCCATCATTCCACAAAATAGCCGGACGAATAATGTCATTGTTAATATCTAATAACGTTGCACCATGCATTTGACCTGATAAGCCAATGGCTTGAACCGATGCCAGTGCTTGAGGATGATTTTTTTTCAGTTCGGCAATTGCATCATTTGTTGCTTGCCACCAGTGCTTAGGGTTTTGTTCAGACCACAGAGGCTGGGGGATTGAAACTTCCAGTGATGAAGATGCCTGAGCGATAAGTGTATCGTCATCATTAAGAATTATTACTTTTACACCCGATGTTCCTAAATCAATACCTAAATACATAACATTTCTTTTTATTAATGTGGCTTTGTTAGCGCTAACATTAGCATTGCTTTTATATCTTGGCAATAGATTAATGTTAAGTTTTTTGTGATATTACTGTACGGAAGTATCGATTAGTTATCATTTTAACGTTTGATAGTTGAAGTTGTGTTGGCGTTTAAGCTATATTTTGCTTGTTACATATCGGTTTTATACCATGTTCATTATTATTTCTGTTATGTTTATAAGTTTGGCTTAGTGTCGATATATTGTAATACCATAAAGCAGGACTGATTGTAGCGTCCTTAATTTAAGTCATCTAAATTGTTGGCTTACTGTTGTCTTCTGATTTTATAAGGTAGCGATAACATTTTATTTATTGTATTGTTGCTTTGTTTTTTGATAAGTCTACGTACTCTCGGTAATGGGCTATTGAATTTTGGTTCCTGTAGCCACAACATTGGCAGTTTTCAGCGCAAGGGCTCAAGCAAGCTTTTCCATATGCGAAAGCGTATAATGAAGTATTATTGCGAAGTTAAATATTATATTAAGTTAATCGCTGTTTAACTCTTTTAAAAGGTAAATTTAGGTTTTGAATTTTATTAATGTATTATGCGTTACTTGCACTTTTTTTCTTTTCTCGTTATCAGTGCATGCTGTTGAAATAACGGCGCACCTGTTCCAAAAAGACAAATCGGTATCAAACCAACAATGCATTTCGTGTCATCAACAGTCACAGCATGATTGGCAGCAGTCTGACCATGCCAAATCAATGGCTATTGCAGATAAACAATCTGTTCTTGCTGACTTTAATAATGTAGATGTTGAGCACTATGGTCAACAAGCGTATTTCTTTATTAAAGATGAACGTCATCAAGTAACTATATCTTACGATAATAAAACAGATACTTATCCAGTTAAATACACCTTTGGGCACTTTCCTTTGCAGCAATATTTAGTTGAAACTGAAACAGGACAATTACAGGTTTTACCTTTTGCGTGGGACAGTCGAGCCAAAGAAGAGGGCGGCCATCGCTGGTACCACAACTATAGCCATGAGGAAATTCGTCCACAAGACAGACTGCATTGGCGTCAGCCATTACAAAACTGGAATGGTATGTGTGCTGATTGTCATTCTGATGGGCTTGTTAGGAAGTATGATCCAAAGGAAAATAGTTTTTCAAGTCAATTTGATAATATCAATGTTGGTTGTTTAACTTGTCATGATGATATGTCAGATCATGCTCAAAAGCCGACAAAACGTAATGTCGGAGTTGATGTTACTTCAATAAATCATCCGACAGGGCAATGGCTAAGATCGTTAGGCGATAAAACCGCACATTGGCAAGGCAAAAAGCGCGATAATACCTTTATGGATGGCTGTTTTTCCTGTCATTCACTTCGCTCACCATTAACCGATGGGTTTAAACCGAATACACCATTTTTAGATCAATTCACACCACAATTATTAGCTCCACCCAATTACCATGCTGACGGCCAAATCAAAGAAGAAGTTTATGTTTATGGCTCGTTTTTACAAAGTAAAATGTATAAAGCAGGGGTTAATTGTTTAGATTGTCATGACAAACACACCATGAAGTTAACAATTGAGGGAAATGGTTTATGTTTGCAGTGTCATGGGGCTGAAGTATACAACGTAAAAGAACATCATCAACATGATGATAATTCTAGTGGGGCAGAGTGTGTAAATTGCCACATGCCTGAAAATAGATATATGGGCGTTGATGATAGACGCGATCACAGTTTTAAAATCCCGCGTCCCGACTTATCATTAGCCTTTAATACCCCCAATGCTTGTATATCCTGCCATGATGATAAATCAAACCAATGGGCAAGTGAAACATTAGAAAATTGGCATGGTAAGGCTAAAACAGTATTACCAAGTAAACAATTATTGATGATGTTAAATAACGGTCAAGGAATATCTTTTGACCAGCACCTTAGTATCCTTGCGGATGAAAAACTTGATGTCATTAGCAGAGCAACCGCTATTGGATTGCTAAGTTATGCTTCGCCAACACTAAGCGCAGACGTTTTAGTGCCTTATTTAACCCACGTAGAGCCATTATTGAGATTAAATGCCGCCAATGTGGCCAGCCTGATGCAACCAGCCGATAAAGTAAAATATTTAACACCACTATTAAGCGATGATTATAAATCGGTCAGAGTTGCGGCAGCACGTAGTTTGGTTACCAGTGATATATCCTCAGGAGATCAAAAAGTTTTTGAGCAAGCGTTTAAAGAATTAACTTATGCCAATAATATAAATAGCTGGCGTGGTGAAGGTGTGGCGAACCAAGGAGTATTAGCGATTGAAATGAGTAAGTTAACTGATGCTGAAAAATCATTTAAAAGAGCTATTAAAATAGAACCTTATTTTGAAGCCGGTTATATCAATTTGGCTGATATTTATCGTACACAGCAAAGACCATTTCAAGTAGCTGCGGTAATGAAAAAAGGTATCAAAAACAACCCTAAATCAGCGGCTTTGCATTACTCATATGGATTACATTTTGTTCGTCAGAAAAAGTTAGAAAAAGGGCTCTCCCTTTTTGAAAAAGCAATGAAGTTACAGCCCGGTAATTCTCAATATGCTTATACCTATATTTTAGCGCTAGATAGTGCTGGGCAGAGTAAGCAAGCATTAAGGAAATTAAAAACGTTAATAATAAGCTATGAAGATATTGCTCAACTGAAAGAGTTGGGATTGTATTTGTCGCAAAAGCTAAATAGTAAAACTGACTATGATTGGTTTATAAATATATAAATATTCCTAAGGCATTTACGGCTATTTCGTCATTGAGTATATTGTCTAAAAATAATTTTCTAACTCGCAAGGGGGGCGAAAGCGCCATAGACTATATATTCTAATGTCAGCTATCCTTGCAGGCAGCAGACATTAGATTGAGAATAGCTATTGCAACAAAAAGTTATCAATTAAAATTCACGCAGCAACGTCTTCTTTTGGCTAATTTTTGACATTAGGAGCAACCACTAGCTAACGTCAACAAAGCGCCTAAGTAGGCATTGAGTAGAAACAAATCTAAACTCTGTATTGGAATAGTGGTGAACCACGATGTTTGTTTTTAACAAAAAATATTTTATTATTTTTTCAACAGGTTAGCTAAGTCACTTGAGCTGTCGGGGTATAATGTGGGGTATCCCACTTTGTGGGTTTAATTTTTTATTTAAATATCAGTTGTTTAAGTTGTGTGTGGGCGGCATGATGTAATAGTGTTAAAACTCTATTTTTATAAGTCTAACCACTTAAACGAAAGCCTGAATAGAAATATTCAGGTTTTTTTATGTCTTAATTGTGGGCAAGCGAAAGCTATCTTCCTGCCAAGCCTAATGCCTTCTATGATACGATTACTGACATTAATGAATTTAAAAGTAAAGACTCCTCCGTGCGCATTG
>CAJWZC010000029.1 GCA_913049915.1 uncultured Colwellia sp. | reverse complement strand
ATCGGCGCTAGATTATCCTGTAGATGGTATGAAATTAGCTGTAGCCGCTGATGCTCTGCAATTAGAAGAAACAGACGTCGAAGCTGAGCAAAGTGAAGCTCAAATAGCGAGTAATATAGAGTCAGGAGAATAGTGATGAGTTCTAATGATTTGATAAGTAATGAAAACAAAGATAGTGAGAACTTAAATCGTCCACATGATGATATAGATACAAATAAAGGTATTATTGCCTGGTTTGCACGTAATACTATTGCGGCTAATTTACTTATGGTTTTTATCTTAATTGGTGGCGGTTTAACGGCACTAACTATTAATAAACAAATGTTTCCCCAGCTAGAGTTTAACTGGATTTCATATGCAGCACCATATCCTGGAGCCGCACCACAAGAAGTTGAAGAAGGCATTACCATTAAGATTGAGGAAGCACTTAAATCAGTGCAAGGTCTTAAGCGAGTAATAACATATTCTAATCGAAATTACTCTAACGGCTGGTTTGAAGTTGAACTTGATTATGATCCACAAGTTGTATTGGAAGAGGTAAAATCAGCTATTGACGCTATTCCAAGTTTTCCTGAAGGCATGGAGCGAATCAAGGTCGAACGAGATAAATTTCGTCAAGAGGTGATGTATATTTCGCTCTATGGTGATTTAACTAATGGTGAGCTGAAAGAGCTAGGTCGTAAAATTCATAATGAAATACAACAATTACCAGGCATCAGTATTTCTGAGCTATATAGTGGCTTAGCTTATGAAATATCAGTTGAAGTAAGTAAAGATAAATTACGTGAATACGGCTTAAGTTTCAGAGATGTTGCTAACGCGGTACGCAGCTTTTCCAGCAACATGTCAGCGGGACAGATACGTTCTGCCAATGGATATATCAACTTACGTGTAGAAAACCAAGCCTATCGTGGCTATGAATTTGCACAAATTCCTGTTGTTACTTTAGAAGATGGCACCAAAGTCATGCTAGGAGAGGTGGCTAGCATCAATGATGGTTTCGAAGAAGGGTTGCAGTACTCTAAATTTAATGGCGAAAATTCAATCACTATTTTTATCGGTGCCTCAGAGAATCAAAGTATTACAAAAATTGCCGATATTATGAATAAATATGTTGATGAGAAAGCATTGGTTTTACCTCCAGGTATCAAGCTGGAAACCTGGGTTGATTTAACATATTACCTCAATGGCCGTTTGAATATGATGCTAGACAACATGAAAAGTGGTGCTGTATTAGTCTTTTTGATGTTAGCCCTCTTTTTACGGGTACGCTTAGCTTTTTGGGTAATGATTGGTTTACCAGTATGTTTCTTAGGTACTTTATTATTTATGCCAATGGAATTTATTGGTGTCACTATCAATGTTATTAGCTTATTTGCATTTATATTAGTCTTGGGCATTGTTGTTGATGATGCCATTGTTATGGGAGAAAGTGCTCATGATGAAATAGAAGAGCACGGTCATACTACTGACAATGTTATTCGTGGTATTAAACGTGTCGCTATGCCAGCAACCTTTGGTGTACTAACTACTATTGCTGTGTTTTTACCTTTCCTCTTTGGTGAAGGACCATCTTCAGCGTTTGGTAAAGCGATTGGCGGGGTGGTAGTTTTATGTCTGATATTCTCTCTAATCGAATCCAAACTTATTTTACCGGCACATTTAGTTAAAATGAAGGTGAAAAAGTTTAATCCTAAGAACCCTCTGGATAGACTTCGTACCTGGATTGATACTAAGTTAAAAAACTTCATCGAAAATGTTTATCGCCCAGCTTTAATAAAGTTTATTGAATATCGATATGCAGTACTGATGTTTTTTATTAGTTTGATGTTGCTGAGCGCCGGTTTATTTGGTGGTGGTTTAGTACGTTATGTTGGTCAGCCTAAAATCCCTCATGATTTTCCTCGTATCAATGTCGAAATGAACATAGATGCTTCAGAAAAATCTACTTTAAATACCTTACTAAATATTGAAAGTATTATTCATAAAATAGACCAGGATATTGAAAAGCAGTATGGAAATTCAATGATCTCCGATATGCAAGTTGAGTTACGTAGTAGAACTAATGGTCAAGTAATGGTTAAGCTAGTTATTCCAAAAGATAGAGCTATCAACACTTTTGAACTAGCCGATTTATGGCGTAAAGCAATTCCTGATTACCCAGGTGTTAAGTCGCTAACTATTAGTGACAATTTATTTGGTGGTGGTCGTGATGATGGTGATATAGCCTTTAGATTAGAAAGTCAGGATGATGCACAATTAATGGAAGCAGCACAAGAGCTGAAACTCAAACTTAATTCGCTTAAAGGAATTGGTGATGTTAATGACTCTCGTCAAACTAGTGCTAAAGAAGTACAGTTCTCATTAAAACCCCTAGCCTATAGCTTAGGTTTAACTCTACAAGATATTGCTTCGCAAGTCAGTTATAGCTTTTATGGCTTGGAAGCGCAGCGTATTTTACGTGATAGCGAAGAAGTTAAGGTTATGGTGCGTTATCCACTTGAGCAACGCAGCAGTGTTAGTCATGTTGATGACGTTATGATCCAGGCGCCTAATGGTGCACAATTGCCTTTATCTGAGTTAGCTGAAATTAATTTGACCAATGGTGTTACTCGTATTCGTCGTGAAAATGGTAATCGTACTATTAATGTGTGGGCATCTGTTGATGCGGAGCAGGTAGAGCCTTTTGAAGTCGCTAAAGATGTTCGTGATAATTTTATTCCTAAGCTACTTAGAAAGTATCCGTTGGTAAAAAGTGAGGTGTCTGGTCGAATTCAGGAAGAAATGGACGGTGCAGCAGAACAAATTCGCGATCTAATGATTTCGATTATGGTTATATTTTCGCTTCTGGCTATACCGTTAAAGTCATACTCTCAAGCATTTATGATCTTAACCGTCATCCCTTTTGGCGTTATTGGTGCGGTATTTGGTCATATGATCTTAGGCTTGGATTTAAGTGTGTTATCGATGTTTGGTATTGCCGCGGCATCAGGCGTTGTGGTAAATGATTCCTTGGTGATGGTTGATTTTGTCAACAAAGCAAGACAGCGTGGAGAGCGCTTGAAAGATGCGGTAATACATGCTGGAACTAAGCGTTTTCGTGCCATCATGTTAACTTCAATAACGACTTTTATTGGCCTAGTTCCTATTATTTTCTTTGAAACAAGTGCCCAAGCACAAATAGTGATCCCTATGGCGGTATCATTATCCTTTGGCGTGCTGTTTGCCACAGTGGTGACTTTAGTATTAATACCAAGTTTGTATCTAATTATCGAAGATATAAAAAAGGTATTTTCTCGTAATAAAAATAAAAACCCAGTTGAAGGCGCTGTAACGGAGAAAGAATTAACTTCAAGTTAATTGCTGCGGGTAATCGTTAGTGTTAAGTACTAACGTCATACAACAAAACTAAAACTAAAGCTTAAGTAAACTTTAGCTTTAGTTTTAGCTAATAAAAAAGGCAATGTTAGTAAACGTTGTCTTTTTATTACGGTTTAAGTTTTTTAGTATTTCTGTTTAGTAATAACTAACTAGTTTTATTTTCTTAGCGTAATTGAGTTCTTAGTACACGAATATTTTTATAATTGGTAGTGATATTAATGTTAAGCATATACCCCTCAATAGAATCTAATGGTCTAAACCATACTTACCTTCCCTTGGTACTGCTATTTAGTTGTCATACCGTTTCTAGATAAATCTAATTGGTATAGATACTATCAAGTAGATTTTGATTATAGCTAATGTAACTCATGACTTGATTTTTTAAATAAAGGCAATAGGTATTATTTTTTTATAGCTGATTTTTATAGTGAAATGATGACTTTTGTAAAGACGGTTTATTGATATGATGTTTTTTAATAGCAATTAATGCTATAAATAATGTCGTTTATTACTGTTGATAAAATACAGTATCCAATAATAGTGAGATTTGAGCTTTAATTACCCCATGATGGCAAGACTAAACCAAATAATACTGCTCTTTTGTTTACTAACCATGGGGAATTTAGCACTCGTCGATAAATCTTGGGCACTAGATAGCCCATTACAAAAAAAGCTAACCGAAATAAACCAGCAAGAAGATAAAACACAAATATTATCAGCATTATCGCAATTAATTAAATCCAATACCTTTAAGGGGGCTGATCAAGCGACAATAATGCTTCAGCAAGGAAAAACATTCTTCATCCTTCACCAATATGCTCAAGGCATCAAAGCCGTTATACAGGCAATAGATATCGCAGATACAGCGAAAGAATATCGCTTAGTAGCAGAGGCAAATAAAATGCTTGGTATACTTTTCTATTATCAGGGAGAATTAAAGTTAGCACTAAAATCTTACGAGTTATCAATGGCTTATTATAATGAAAACCAAGTACATGATATCAATTTTTTTTCTATAGAGCGAGCCAACTTATTAAACAATATTGCCCTTGTTTATACTTCACTGGGACAATCAGACTTAGCCTTGATAAATTATCAACTTGTTGAGCCTTTATATGCCCGTTATGGTAATGAAGTCGATAAAATTGATGTGAGATACAATATTGCGGCTTTGCATATTAGCTTAAGACGCTTTGATAGCGCCATTGTTATGCTGAGGGTAATAATAGACAAACGGCAACAGCTTAATGACGATTATGGCGTTGCTTCGGCAAGAGCCGACTTAGGTATTGCTTATAAACATTCAGGGCGGTTTAAGTTAGCAAAAGAAAATATACTCGCAGCACTACAATATTTTCAACAAAATGATTATAAGCATGACATAGCATCACAATTGCATAATATGGCTGAAATACATAACGATATGTTTGATGTCGAACAGGCTATTTTTTATGGTCGAAAGGCATTAACTATTAGTAAACAGGTTGGTCACCAAAAGGCTTATGCTGGTAGCCTACAAAGTTTAGCAAAAGCTTTCTTTTATTCAGGTGATTTAGCACTAGCTGAACAATACATTAGTCGATCCGTTGCCGTTGGTCGAAAAATAGATTACCAATTATTACTAACAGAAAATTTAGCTATTTCCGCCTTGATCAGCGCAGGAAGTCAAGAGTTTATCAAGGCTCTCAACGAGCAACAACTATATGAAAAAAGTTATTTACGTACAACTAATAATACTCTAAATGCTAAATTAGCGGAATTTGAGTCGGAGCAACTAAACCAGAAAATAGTAGATTTAGAGCAACGCAGAAAGCTGCAAATATTAGAATCGGTTAAAGTCGAGCAGCAACGTAATGTTATTATTTTAACCTTAGTACTCATTCTCGTGGTGGTATTCTTTATTTATCGTCGTTACCTTGAGCATCGTTTAACACAAGAATTAGAGTTACGCGTTAAGCAACGTACTCGGGAGCTTGAAGATTTAACCAAAGAGTTAGAAAGAGCTGACCAAGTAAAAAACCAATTTTTAGCAAATATGAGTCATGAAATTCGTACACCTCTCACCGCCATAGTTGGTCACGCTGAAGCTATAATTCATGATGATATTGATAAAAATAAAGTAAAAGAAGATATTGAAGTCATCTATGGTAATAGTTTGCATTTACTGGAACTCATTAATCATATTTTAGATTTAAGCCGTATTGAAGCAAATAAGTTTGAATTAGAAATACAGCCATTGGATTTAGGGGAGTTGGTTCAAGATTTATCACATACTTTTAGCGCTCAGGCTGATCAAAAGGATCTAATTTTCACCATAGAACATCAATTATCATTACCCTTTATTATTCAAATTGATAGCTTACGATTAAAGCAAATCTTACTTAACCTATGTGCCAATGCAATAAAATTCACTGAACAAGGTAAGGTAACGCTAACTATTAGTTGGCAAAATGAGCAGCTGATTTTTACTGTAACTGATACGGGAATTGGTTTGAGTAAAGAGCATTTAACGCAAGTCTTTGAAATGTTTACTCAAGCAGATAATAGTATCAGTAGACGTTTTGGTGGCTCAGGTCTTGGGCTAACGTTATCAAATCAACTAGCAAAATTAATGTCAGGTAATATTATGGTAACAAGTGAGCTAGGCGAGGGTAGTCGCTTTTGTTTAACGCTACCTTGTCAGTATAATCTTGATGATAATGTAATAGTACTACCTGATTCCTCACAACTCGATAGCAGTAAAATATTTTTTAGCGGAAAAATTCTTTTGGTTGAAGATCATAATGATAACCGACGCTTGATTACCCGGTTACTGACTAATTTAGGCTTGGAAGTTATTGCTGCCCGTAACGGTAAGGAAGCGGTCAAACTCTGCGTTGAACATCAACCCCACTTGGTGCTTCTAGATATTCAAATGCCTGAAATGGATGGTGTTGAAGCTTTTAAAGTGTTACGTGCTTTAGGCTGTAATCAACCAATTTATGCTTTAACTGCGAATGCTATGTCTCATGAAGTTAGTCAGTATCTGGGGTTAGGTTTTACCGGGCATTTAAAAAAACCTGTTGAGCGAAAGAATTTTATTGCCACGATTGCGAAGTATTTTACTACTGAGAGCCAAGAGAGTTCTTTCACTAACTCATTAAATACTACCAATTCACAGACTTTAAACCCAAATGAAGTTGTTGATAAAGCGGAGCAATATCTTGCTCAAGTTGATTTGAGTGATTTAGTCGTCGAATTTAAAGTTAACCTTAGTAACGATAAGCAAGAACTTATTTTTTATAGTGATCATAATGATATAAAGAGTATTGCCTCTCTCGCACATCGTTTAGCGGGAGCGGCACAAATGTTTGGCTTTGTTGAACTTAATCAAGCAGCAAAAGAGTTAGAGGCTATAATTAATATAGAATTAATTAAAGGTAAACCAAATGATTTATTAATCAGTGAGTTAACGCATTGTTTAGTTGACGAAATTAGTTTGATTGAGTCAGAGTAACTTTTCTATGATTAAAAAATTCTCTCCTTCACAGACGCTGTTAGCTTTAGCTATTGCTTTTCTAGCATTGTCTTTATTTAAGTTTACTCTGTATGTGCCAGCAATTATTAGTGTTATTGAAAAAACCATAAAAACAGTCGATTCAGTAAGTCCTAGGGTTGAAGATATCATTGATGAAGTTGCTCTTGTCAGACTCGAGATTAGTAAAGTAAGGGAATTAGTCTCACAACAAACACCTGTTATTCTAGCGCAAGTGCAAGCCTCACTTCCTGTGGTGCAGCAAGTGGTCGTTGAAAGCGAGTATTACTCAAGGCAACTACCCACAGTGCTAAGTCAACTCGCGAGCATAGAACAACAAATTGAACAATTACAAAAATCCATACCAGCAGTACTCAAACGTATTGATGCTGTTGTTGAAACTACCAATAATACCACCACAGAAGTTGCGCAGTGGCGACCGCATTCCATTCGATATTTGGAAGAAATAGAACTCTCCAGGGACTATATTCCTCAGTACCTTTCACGTATTGAAAATACCATTGTCAATGCTAAAACTATTGGTTCAGAAGCTAGTAGTGGCTTAGTTTCTGGCTTTTTTAAAGGTGTGATATCTCTGCCATTTGAAATGGTCTCAGGTTTAACTGGTATTGTCGATGTTGATTCGCGTTCGGCCAAGTATTTAACTGCCCAAGATGTCGCGCTGATGCAAGAAAAAGTTGTCACCTTACTCAATGATAGTAATCAAACTAAGTCACTTTGGCAAAATGTTAAGAGTGGAAATCGAGGTACTATCATGAAAGGAAAAACTACTAAGCGGAACAAAAAACAGTGTATTAATGTTATTTTTAAGAATTATTTTGGCAAGGATAAGGAAACTCTCACCGAGATAATGTGTATAGATGAGAAAGGATTATGGAAGGTAATGTGATTTTTATCACCTAAATCAGCATGGTATGACAATATTTATTGTGTACAATAGCGACAATATTAGTTTGCAACATAAAATATTTTAACAGGAATGGAAAATGGCTAGAGAACAATTTGGTATCTGCGCTGAAGCTAACTTACATGGTAATTATCTACTATTTAATGCGCTAGATGATAAAAATGCCTTTATTCGTGCTGCAATTTCTCGTTTACCCAAGCTCTTTGACAACTATGCAGAACAGTATTCTGAAGCGAATCTTATTGGTGTTGTCGCTATTGGTGAAGCTTATTGGGATGAGTTTTATCCGCAAGCACGCCCTGCATTATTATCACCATTTCCTGCAATGCATAGTGACGATAGAGTTGCACCGACAAATAGCTATGATATTTATATTGAAATTCGAAGTGACCGTGCCGATGTGAATCATATTGTCAGTACTAAGGTTTGCCATTTACTCGGTAATAGTGTTGAATTAATAGAACAAGTACAAGCTTTCAGATTTTTAGATGGTAGAGACTTAACTGGCTTTGTTGATGGTACTGAAAACCCTCAAGGTTTACATCGACGAGAAGTCGCGCTGGTTAAAGACCAAGATGACATTAACTTTGCTGCTGGTAGTTATTTACATACGCAACGCTATCAACATAACTTAACCCTATGGGGCTCTCTCGCTGAGCATGAACAAGAAGATGTTTATGGCCGAACTAAGCGAGATAATATTGAATATGATAGTGCCGATAAACCACTAACAGCTCATACTAAGCGTACTAATCTTAAGGATGCACAGGGCAAAAGTATTGAAATTGTAAGGCAAAGCATGCCTTATGGCGACATGAAGCGTAAAGGACTATTCTTTGTTTCGTACTGTCAGTCACCTAAGCCTTTTGAAATAATACTTAAAAGTATGATTCATGGAGATTGCCATGGTAATTCTGATCATTTACTAAAATATACCCAAGCTGAAACGGGTAGTTCTTTTTTTGCGCCAAGTTTAACCTTTCTAACGCATGTTACTGATATTGACTAAAAGCTAACATTGAAATTAATAAGACTTTCGAAATGTAAGTTTATCTTATTTTTTTAATGTTAGATCTGGTTACTGCTTAGATATTTCATTAGATAATACTTCGTGATAATCTTGTGCAATGTATTGGCCTTGATTAATCGCTAGCTCTGATTCTGGTGCTAGTGTGCCTAGAGGCAATAATGCTGGTCCAGTAGGCTCAGCTAATAAATATTTTACATCATTATGCTCTATAGTCACTTCGTTTGCTTGCCCTGGAATATCGATACCAATAAAAGCATGACCATCAATATAAATTAACGTCATATCAATACGTGGCATCAAAGCCCTTAACAAAGCTGCTGTTAAGGTCATTTTACTATCGCAATCTCCTTGGTTTTCCCATAAAACTTGTAATGGTGGATTAAAACCTGCGCCGGAAGAAGTGATACGAGATTCTAAGGTACTATAAGGAATACTCTGTACAAAGCTCAATACATAATTAGTGACTTTTCGAATATTCTGAATAGATACATGGTCCAAAATTAATGGCTTTAACGATTTTAAATCAGCTACGGAATTATTTGCAATACTGACATGGTCTACTTTAATACCATTTACCTGTTCATGGTTGGTAAAAGCTTGATAGTAATTGTCCTGAAGGTACTTTTGCGTGACCTCACTTTCAACTCTAGCTAACGTTTGATAAGATTTTGCTACCTTATCGCTATCTAAACCATTGACCTCAATTAAAAAACCATCATGTTGCTGTCGATAAAATATTTGTATACCCGCTATGGGATTTCGCTGCATTTCTCTCTTAATACGTCTAATAATTGTTTTCTGAGCATAGCTATTTTGGTAGGTTTTAAAATTTCTAAATCGATCAAATAGGCCCTCTTGGTTTAAGGTAAAGCTGATAGCTTGCCCTACCTTGTTGTGATCGAGCCATTGATATTTAAAGCTATAACCTTGTTCTACATGGGTTTTGCTAAAACTTAATTGCTGAGCTTGCCCTTGAGTAATAAATGATAAAAAAAAGGTAATTATTGCAAGTCGTAATTGATATGTATTAAACAATGAATGCGGTAAGTCAAAGGTCACGTTATTTTTACTCGTAGTATAGTTGTTAGCAATGTTACTTTTCCTAGCACGAATTTGTATAAAACTTAGTCTTATCAGAAATGCTTTACTAATTGAGCCGATCCAAGAAAATCTATACAGATATATGAGTATAAACCCTAATTCACACATTAACTTAATTTTGTAGGTAATAGCAAAGCGCTAATAATTTTTTAACGAGAAAATTCTATGAGTTATGCTAATTATCTTCAGATAAAATAAAAAATATCGAGTTATTGATGAATAGCGCTTTTACATTGACATGATTTAGACTATATTCAAACAAGTGTTTTAATTGTGTGTTTGCCACACGGTAACTAAACGTAATCTAAATTATAAGAGGAGGCCTTCATGGCTGAATATAGAGCGCCATTAACTGATATGAATTTTTTGCTATATCAGGTATTTAATGCCGATAAAATGTGGCAACAATTACCAAAATTAGCAGAGCAAGTTGATAAAGAGACGGCTAAAGCTATTTTACAAGAGTGTGCCAAAATAGCGGAACAAGAACTTGACCCTATTGCTCGTCAAGGTGATGAAATTGGCGTGAGTTTTAAAGATGGTATAGTTACAACCCCTCCCGGTTATAAAGAAGCGTTTAATACCTATGCTGAAGGTGGTTGGCCTGCACTAGGTGGGGATGTTAGTTACGGCGGTATGGGCATGCCAAAAATGTTAACGGCTATGCATGAAGAAATGTTATGTAGTGCCGACATTTCCTTTTCACTTTATCCAGTACTTACTGCCGGTGCGGCGCTATCATTAGCAAAACATGGCAGTGAAGAATTAAAACAACGTTATTTAACCCGCATGTATGCTGGTGATTGGTCTGGTTCCATGTGTTTAACTGAATCACATTCTGGTAGTGACCTTGGTTTGATTCGTACAAAAGCTATTCCACAAGAGGATGGTAGTTATAACATTACTGGTAATAAAATATTTATCACTGGTGGTGAACATGATCTTACTGAAAATATTGTTCATTTAGTATTAGCTAAACTACCTGATGCGCCTGCTGGTCCTCGCGGTATTTCTCTATTCTTGGTACCAAAATTTAATGTTAATGATGATGAAACTATTGGTGAGCATAATAATGTTAGTTGTGGTTCTATAGAACATAAAATGGGTATTCATGCTTCCGCTACCTGTGTAATGAATTTTGATGATTCCAAAGGTTTCTTGATTGGAGAACTCAATAAAGGCTTAGCTTGTATGTTCACCATGATGAACTTTGAACGTATCGGTGTTGGTATCCAAGGTCTGAGTGCTGCAGTTCGCTCATATCAAAATGCATTAGAGTACGCCAAAGACAGATTACAAGGTCGAGCCCTTGATAGTAAAACCAATGGTGTTAAAAACCCTACTCAAGAAGCCGACTCTATCATGGTACATGGTGATGTTCGTCGTATGCTTTTAAATATGAAAGCATTGAATGAAGGTTCACGTGCGCTTTCAAGTTATATCTCTATGCAACTTGATTACGCGACCTATGGAACAGGTGAAGAGCAAATTAAAGGTGAAGCTTTAGCTGCTTTAATGACACCGGTTGCGAAAGCCTTTTTCACTGATTTAGGTTTTGAAAATACAGTTACAGGTCAACAAGTTTTTGGTGGTCATGGTTATATTCGTGAATGGGGTCAAGAACAATTAGTTCGTGATGCGCGAATTACCCAAATATATGAAGGCACTAATGGAATTCAAGCCATGGACTTATTGATGCGTAAAGTCGCGGGTTCAAAAGGTGCTTTGTTAAAAGTGTTTACCAATGAGGTGCAGACTTTTATCGATAGCAGTACACATGATCAAGCGATGAATGAATTTATTATACCTTTAGCAGCAGCATTAACTGATTTAACTGAGCTGACGACTGATTTATTAGCTAAATCACAAAAAGATATAAATGAGTTAGGCGCATCGGCAAATGACTATTTACATGTATTTGGTTATACGGCTATGGCATTCGTCTGGGCTAAAATGGCACAAGTTTCTTTGTCACAACAGCAGAGTAATGGGGAGAGTGGTGAAGATTTTTATCAAAGTAAATTGTATACGGCTCGTTACTTCTTTAGCCGATTATTACCACGCCGACTTTCGTTAATTGCATCAGCTAAATCAGGTAGTGATTGTTTGTTTGCTATTGATGATGAGTTATTTTAAACGTTTAAAATAACGTCTGCTAGGAGCGTTTTTTCTTTCTGGAAAAACGCCCTTAGTCGACCACCTTTATCACTCCGTCGCTAAAAATAGATACCTTTTCAGTAATAAAATTTATTTTCTATTCATTTTTGGGATTCCTTGTCACAAAACTCCACAATTTCATCCACTTCCTCACAAGCCTCAATTTTACTGGTATTATAGCCAGTATATAGACCTTCATTTTTCGTTTTCCTCACTTGACAGATCGTTGCTTTTTTCACTAAACTGTAGCAATGTGGGAAAAAGTGGAAAAATGTGGATCCTGTAGTCGTAATAGTTATCACATTATCAATCACTTGTTTATTTAATGTTCAAAAGAGTGAAGTAACAACAGATATGTATAGAGGCACTAGTGCAATCACGCTTGACAGCAAAAATAGAATCACGATACCAACTAAGTATCGTGAAGAGCTATTGGTTGATTGCCAAGGAAAAATGGTTTGTACCGTTGATATTCAGCATCCGTGTTTATTGCTTTACCCGCTACCTGAATGGGAAGAAATTGAACTGAAACTGTGTAATTTATCAAGCATGAACCCACAAGAGCGTTTGTTACAGCAGGTTATTCTAGGTAATGCTAGTGACTGTGAGATGGATAAAAACGGCAGGCTATTAATAAATGGTCCTTTAAGACAACATGCGAGTTTAGAAAAAAGCATCATGCTTGTTGGTCAATTGAAAAAATTTGAAATTTGGCATGACACAGCATGGCAAGTGCAAATGCAACAAGGCATTAGCAAAATACAATCGGGTGAAATTGAATTGACAGACCGCTTACTAGACTTATCACTTTAGTTTTTATCTAAGTCAATTTGTAAAATAAACGCGTTAACACTTTCGCGAACAAAGGTTATAAAAATAATAACATGGAATTAGACACCACTCACATCTCAGTGCTGCTCAATGAAGCCGTAGACGGTTTAGCTATAACCAGTGACGGTTGCTTTATCGACTGTACTTTCGGTCGAGGCGGACACTCGTCGTTAATTCTTTCTAAGTTATCTGACAATGGACGCTTAATTGCCATTGACCGTGATCCAACAGCAATTATCGCGGCTGAAAAATTTAAAGATGATCCGCGTTTTTTAATTGAGCATGAAGGCTTTGCTTCTTTAGCTGAAATAGCAGAAAAACACCAGTTAACCGGTAAAGTTGACGGCATATTACTTGATCTTGGCGTCTCTTCTCCCCAACTTGATGAAGCTGAACGTGGTTTTAGCTTTATGAAAGATGGTCCGCTTGATATGCGTATGGATACCAGTAAAGGCCAAACAGCTGCAGAATGGCTAGCTGTTGCCGATGTTGAAGACATTACCTGGGTATTACGCACGTTTGGTGAAGAAAAGCATGCTTGGCGAATTGCTAATGCGATAGTAGATACACGTGAAGAGTCACCATTAACTAGAACAAGTCAATTAGCAAAACTTATTAAAACTACAGCTCCGCAAAGAGAAATAAAAAAGCATCCCGCAACTCGAAGTTTTCAAGCTATTCGTATCTATATTAATAGCGAATTGGAACAAATTGAAAAAGCCCTTGCTGCTTCGCTTGATGTGCTAGCCGAAGGTGGCCGTCTTGTTGTCATTAGCTTTCATTCTCTTGAAGACCGTTTGGTTAAACAGTTTATGAAAAAGCATTCACAAGGTAAAAAAGTTCCACGTGGCTTGCCTATTAGTGAAGAAGAATTAAATAAAGGCAAAAAATTTGCTTTAATTGGTCGTCGATTAAAGCCAAGCGAAACAGAAGTTGAAGAAAATGTACGCTCGCGTAGTTCGGTATTACGCGTCGCAGAGCGTTTAGTTAGAAACACTGATTAGTTATGGCTGCGCGTGCTTTAGTTTTTGATATTTGGCAAGATATTGTCCGTTATAGTGTTACTTATATTTTATTGTTGTTTGTGGTGATGTCGGCCTTTTCGGTAATTTATTACAGTCATATTAACCGGCAGACAACCAGTGAACTTGAAGTCTTATTGTCAAAAAAAGATGAATTAAACATTGAATGGCGTAACTTATTATTAGAACAAGGTAGTTTGGCCGAGCATAGCGCAATTGAGAGTAAAGCAACAAAACTGTTGCAGATGAAACGTCCGAATGTAAATTCTGAAGTGATTGTTACTTTAGAATAAAGCAGTTTATTATTTAAAATGATTAAAAAAGAATAAGTTTAGAGCCAATAAGTATAGAAAAGCTTTAGTCCGATATTCGTCAGACAAGCGTAAAACAATAATATAAATGAGAGCGGTGTGAATAAAAAAGCGGCTAAAAACAATAACCCATTAAATACCGCTCCATGGCGTTATTATTTAGTGCTGGTCGTTGTTGCCCTTATTTATCTCAGTTTGATGGCACGAAGTGCTTATATTCAAATTTTTGAACCTGAAATGTTGAAAAAACAAGGCGATTTACGTTCTTTACGTGTTGCCGCCAATACCGTACAGCGTGGTTCAATTGTTGATCGTAACGGCGCTGAACTCGCCATTAGTGTACCTGTTGAAACGGTTTGGGCTGATCCCAAGATTATTATGGATAATAATGCCCTCGCAATGACCAAGCATTGGCAAGCTCTGGCAGACGTACTTAATCAAGATATTAATAAATTGATCGCCCGTGTTGTTAAAAGTCCTCGTAAACGTTTTATTTATCTAGAGCGTAAAATTACGTCAGCCATGGCAAATTATATCAAAGAATTAAAAATTCCCGGCATTCACTTACGTAAAGAATCAAAGCGCTTTTATCCTACCGGAGAAATTAGTGCTCACCTTATTGGTTTCACCAATGTAGACGATAAAGGTATTGAAGGCATCGAGCGTATGTATGATGAATTACTCACTGGTACGGGGGGGGCTAAACGTTTTAGAAAAGATGCTAAAGGACGAAAAATTGAAATTATTTCAGTTGAAGAACCAGAGCAAGCACAAACCATTACCCTAAGTATTGATCAGCGTATTCAAGCTATTGCTTATAAAGAGCTTAAAGGTGCTGTACAAGCATTTAAAGCGACTTCTGGCTCGGTAGTGGTCGCTAATATTCATACTGGTGAAATATTGGCAATGACTAATAGCCCATCGTATAACCCAAATAATCGCCGTAACACGGCTATTCATCGCTTTAGAAATCGTGCTATCACCGATATTTACGAACCAGGTTCGACCATGAAACCTCTAACCGCGTTAACCGCGTTGGAATTTGGCTCGGTAAAAGCTAACACTATCCTCAATACCAGTCCTGGTTGGATGCGCTTAGGCGGACGTCGAGTTAGTGACCCCATTAATCGCGGTAAACTATCGATTGAAGAGATATTGGTTACCTCATCAAATATGGGTACCACTCAATTAGCACTGTCGGTACCAAAAGATTACTTGTTAACCAAGTTTTTTGATGCAGGTTTTGCTGATGATACCGGTACTAATTTAGTAGGTGAGAGCGCTGGTATGATGCATGATAGAAGTCGTTGGTCTACATTTGAATTAGCAACGCTATCTTGGGGGGCAGGCCTTGCCATTACCCCTGCGCAATTAACGCGTTTTTATATGGCCCTGGCTAATGGTGGAATAAAGCGTCGATTAACTATTGTTAAAAACAGTGGTGAAACAATTGACCCCGGAGATCAGGAAAGAATTTTCTCTGTGAAGAACAGTAATGCGATTACCCATATGCTTGAAGCTGTTGTCGATGAACATGTGCCTAAAGCTAAAATTGATGGTTATCGTGTTGGTGGTAAAACCGGTACTTCAATTAAAGCTGTTGCTGGTGGTTATGGTAATGATTATGTCGCCTTATTTGCCGGTGTTGCGCCAATTTCTAATCCTGAAATCGTTGTCGTTGTCGTTATTAACGAACCCAGTGGAGACCTTTATCATGGTGGTGAAGTTGCCGCGCCAGTATTTTCACGGGTAATGAAAGGTGCTTTACGTGTGCTTAATGTTGCCCCAGATGCACAAAAATCACGAACAGCGAGTAAGCACATTAAGCTCACGTATCCAGAACAGAAGTCAAGGTTAGTAGGAGAGCATAATGCCTAAACCTGCTACACGAAGCATTATCAATTGCTTGACTGAGTTCTCTATTGAACTACCGAGTTCGATAAGTTTTAGTGACTTGTCTGGTGATATTCATAACGATAGTAGAGCTATTGTCGAAGGTGATATTTTTTGCGCTATTATTGGTTACGTTCAAGACGGTCGTAAATACATTCAACAGGCAATAAAGCAGGGTGCTAAGTTAGTACTTGCTGAGTGTGAAAATAGTAACGAACATGGTGATATTGTTTTAGCGACAAAAGAAAGTGAAGCAGCTATTGTTAAGTTTTATCAACTTAATCAACATTTGTTCACCTTAACAAAAAACTATTATCAAGCACCACAAGATAATATGACGCTAGTGGGTATTACCGGTACCAATGGTAAAACCACTACCAGTCAGTTATTAGCTCAAATGCTGAGTTTTTCTTATAAACCTTGTGCCGTTATTGGTACTAATGGTGCTGGTAATCTCGATAAATTATATCCCATAGAAAATACCACTCCCGGTGCTTGTGAGTTACACCAATTACTTAATAGCTTTAACGATGAACACTCAGTCCATGGCAAGTTTAACTATGTAGCAATGGAAGTGTCTTCGCATGCTTTATCGCAAAACCGCGTGCAAGCAGATTTATTCGATATAGCAATTTTTACTAATTTAAGCCGAGACCATCTTGACTACCATGGTTCAATGGTAAGTTATGGTGAGGCGAAAAAGCAGATTTTTACCGCAGATAATAAACAAGTTGCGGTAGTCAACTTTGATGATAAGCAAGCAAAAAAATGGTTAGAAAATTGGCCGAAACAACAAGTTATTTGGTTATATGGCCGTGAAGCCAGTATTAATACATACAAAAAATTTGTTACTGCTCAAGGTATTAATCGTCATAGTCACGGTGTCTCTTTTACCTTAGCTAGTCATTTAGGCAATATTGATGTTACTAGTCCCTTATTGGGCGATTTTAATATTGATAATTTATTAGCTGCTATCAGTGTACTGCTTATTCAAGGTATACCATTAAACCAACTCCCTGATTTAGTTAGCCAAGTGAGTGCCATTGCCGGACGGATGGAAGCAAGTAGTGGTAAGAACTTAGCAACCGCCGTGGTTGATTATGCTCATACGCCTGATGCGTTAGAAAAAGCACTGCAAGCTTGTCGTCAACATTGCTCAGGTGAACTTTATGTGGTCTTTGGCTGTGGCGGCGATAGAGATAAAGGTAAAAGGCCCTTGATGGCACAAGCGGCAGAAAAATATGCTGACTATTTAGTTGTGACCAATGATAACCCGCGTAGTGAAGATGCCCAGTTAATAGCAAACGATATTGTTGCCGGTTTTACCCATCCTGATGTTGAGCAAATAACGATCATTTTAGCAAGAGAACAAGCGGTATTACACACCCTGAATAAAGCTAAAACTGGCGATATTGTATTATTGGCAGGTAAAGGTCACGAAGATTACGTTATTGTTGCTAAACATGATGAGCATGGTGCAATTATTGGCACACAAAAATTGACCTACAACGAGCGCTTAGTAGTGACGAATTTTTATCAAAAACACTCGGCTCTAGCTTCGATAGCCAGATTGTCCAGCGAGGAAAAGTTATGATCACACTTTCACTGGCTACTTTAGCTAAAGTTACTCACGGCGAACTCATTGTCCCAGAAAAACTAGCTGCGTTTAATCACGATGAACTAACTCTCGATGATGTCGATGTATTAGCTATCGACGAATTGTCTATTAATGAATTAGTCATTGATAGTCGCGCTATCGTTGAAAATTCTGACACAAACACTGCTTTTCTAGCACTTAAAGGTCCAAGCTTTGATGGCCACCGTTTTGCTAAACAAGTTATTAAGCAAGGTTGTCAATTACTTATTGTTGATCATCACTTAAGAGAAGTGACTGACACTACACAGTTAATTGTTAGCGATACCCGTATTGCTTTAGGTAAAATTGCCGCTTTTGTTAAACAAGAGGTCGGCCCTAAAACTGTTGGTATTACTGGAAGTAGTGGTAAAACAACCGTTAAAGAAATGGTTGCCGCTATTTTGTCTCGTTTAGGCAAAGTGTTAGCAACGAATGGTAACTTTAATAATGATATTGGTGTGCCTTTAACATTACTTCGTTTAGATCATAGTCATGATTTTGCTGTTATTGAAATGGGCGCCAATCACATGGGTGAAATTGCTTATACCACCGCGTTAACTCAGCCAGATGTTGCCGTGATTAATAATATTGCCGCAGCACACTTAGAAGGGTTTGGCGATTTATGCGGTGTAGCGCGCGCTAAAGGCGAAATCTTTTCAGGTCTTGGTGAAAAGGGTGTTGCCCTCTATAACCAAGACACCAAGTACACCAGTAAATGGCAATGGCGCTTAACAAATAAAACAGTTCGTACTTTTTCTTGTTTTAATAAAGCTAACTGTTATAGCAAAAATGTCAATTTAGATGAAAATGGCTGCGCAACTTTTAGCTTACATACCGATCAAGGTAATTGTGAAGTCACGCTAATAGTTCCAGGTCAGCATAATGTTTGTAATGCCGTTGCTGCTGCTTGTATCGCGCTAGAGTTTGGCGCCAGTCTTAAAGACATCCAATTAGGTTTAGCACAAATGCAGCCGGTAAAAGGTCGACTGAATTTACATCAATTAAAAGATACAAGAACTGGCTGTAACATCAAACTCATTGATGATAGCTATAACGCTAACCTTGAATCAGCAAAAGCTGCCGCGCAATTATTATCAAATTACCCTGGTAAGCAAATACTCATTCTAGGTGATATGGGCGAGTTAGGCAGCGAAGCGCGTAGTTACCATCAAGAAGTTGGTGAGTTTGCTAAGCACTTACAGTTACATACTTTATTGTCATTAGGCGTGTTAAGTCAAAGTGCTAGTGATATTTTTGCCCAAGATAATGACAAAAATGAGCAAAGTCAGCATTTTAATCAAAGGTCTGATTTGATGGCTCATTTACTTAATATGCTAAGTCGGCAGTTATCTGCTGGTCAGCAAGACATTGCTATTTTAGTTAAAGGCTCTCGAAGTGCACATATGGAACACGTAGTGGCAGAAATTATTAAATGGTTTGAAAAAATGAATGCCGTGCAAGGTATAAATCAAGTTAATGAACATCTAAGTAAAGAAGGTACAGCGTAATGTTATTGTGGTTAGGTGAGTATTTGACTCAATTTTATTCAGCGTTTAATGTTTTCTCTTATTTAACATTCCGCGCTATTATTAGCACGCTAACTGCGCTGTTTATATCATTGTATTTTGGTCCGAAACTTATTCGTTATTTGCAAAAAATGCAAATAGGTCAAACGGTAAGAGATGATGGTCCTGAAAGCCATTTGTCTAAATCTGGTACGCCAACGATGGGCGGTTTGTTAATACTCGCTTCCATTGTAGTAAGTGTTTTATTGTGGGCAGACCTAAGTAATATTTATGTTTGGGTGGTGTTATTTGTGATAGTGAGCTTTGGTATCGTTGGCTTTGTTGATGATTATCGCAAGGTTATTCGTAAAGATGCTAACGGATTAATAGCTCGTTGGAAATATTTCTGGCAAACAGTTATCGGCTTAAGCACCGCGTTATTTTTATTTTTTATTGCCCAAGGTCCAAATGAAACCGCTTTATTAATACCTTTTATGAAAGAGCTATTACCGCAGTTAGGTATCTTTTATATAGTGATGACCTATTTTGTTATTGTTGGCACTTCAAATGCAGTTAACCTAACTGATGGTCTTGATGGCTTAGCTATTGTTCCTACCATTATGGTTGCAGGTGCTTTTGCATTGTTTGCCTATGTTACCGGTCACGTCAACTTTTCTACTTATTTAAATATTCCACATATCGCCTTAACAAGTGAATTGGTTATTGTCTGTACCGCTATTGTCGGTGCAGGCTTAGGCTTCTTGTGGTTTAACACTTATCCAGCACAAGTTTTTATGGGTGATGTAGGCTCACTTGCATTAGGCGCTGCACTTGGTGTTATTGCGGTACTTGTTCGCCAAGAATTAGTGCTATTTATTATGGGCGGTGTTTTTGTGATGGAAACGGTCTCGGTCATTTTACAGGTAGGCTCTTATAAAATGCGTGGGCAACGGATTTTTCGTATGGCGCCAATACATCATCACTACGAATTAAAGGGCTGGCCAGAGCCACGGGTGATTGTTCGTTTCTGGATTATTTCATTGATATTAGTGCTGATAGGTTTAGCGACCTTGAAGTTACGTTAATTAAATAGCGTTAAGAAACATAAGATGAATTTAAATAAGTTATGACTTGGTTAAACGCGTTTAAAGATAAAAATATTGTCGTGCTAGGTGCTGGAATGACAGGTTTGTCATGTCTACGTTTCTTGCACGCGCAAGGTTTGTCTTTTGCTGTTAATGATTCACGTACAATGCCTTTTGAAAGCGCTAATGAACAAGCTCAATACGAGCAAGACTACCCAAATGCACAATTTGTTTTTGGCCAATGGCAACAAAGCTTAATTACCAATGCTGATATTATTGTTACCAGCCCAGGTATAGATTTAATCAGTGAGAGCATTGCTGCACTTATTTCAAAAAACTGTCAAGTGATAGGGGATGTTGAATTATTTTGCTTAGTCAATAATAGTCGTATTAATCCGATGAGTATATTAGCAGTGACTGGCTCTAATGGTAAGTCTACGGTAGTGTCACTGCTAGCTTATCTAGCTAAAGTTATTGGTAAAAATGCTGCCTTAGCAGGAAATATCGGTGAGCCAATTCTTGATCTACTTCAACCAGAACATGCCAGCGATACTCAGCGAGCGAATCAACCAGATACTGTGATTGTCGAACTCTCTAGTTTCCAGTTAGAAACGTTAACGAGTATGCAAGCTATTGCGGCTACGGTACTTAATCTAAGTGATGACCACTTAGATAGGCATAAGACTTTAGCTAATTATCAGGCTATTAAGCAGGGTATTTATCCACAAGCAAAAATAGCTGTGGTCAGTCGAGAAGATCAAGCAACTAATACCTTAGTTACTGAACAAGAAACAATTTCTTTTGGTTTAAACAAACCCGAACAAGGTGATTTTGGCTTGAGTGTTATTGATAACAAACAAGTGTTGATGTTTGGTGAGCAAGCGCTTATTTCAATAGATGAATTACCACTTGCGGGTATGCATAATGCGCTTAATTATATGGCAGCTTTAGCTCTTGGCAATAGTGCTGGCTGGTCATTATCAGCTATGATAGAAAATCTTGCTGGTTTTACGGGCTTAGCTCATCGTTGTCAACGCGTGATGAGTGAAGATGACATTCAATGGATTAATGATTCTAAAGCGACCAATGTAGGAGCAACGCTCGCCGCTATTACTGGTTTAGCCACTTCGCTTACGAGTAAAAACAAGTTAATTCTGATTGCTGGCGGTGATGGTAAAGGCGCCGATTTTTCACCACTTAGAGTAATATTTAATCGAGAAGTAAGCCAGTTAATTACCTTGGGTAAAGATGGTGCAGAAGTTGCTAACTTAGTTAGCGATGCTATTCAAGTTAACACCCTTAGTGAGGCGGTAGCTCAAGCGAAGAAGATAGCTAAAGCAGGTGATATGGTTTTACTTTCACCGGCTTGCGCTAGTATTGATATGTTCAAAAACTATCAGGTACGGGGTGAGCAATTTATTACTGCGGTCTTTGCAGTAAATGTTAAGGAGGACTCATGTCGTTAGAAAAAACCATGACCTTCGCAAAAACAATGTCTTTAGAAACCACGCAGGCAATAACAAAAACGTTATCACAAGTGACAGTACCGCCATTGCCTGAGTGGATTAACCGCTATATGACCAGTTCAAATCAATATGGTACAAAGGCCTTTGATCGAAGCCTTATTGTTTTGGGACTCATCATGTATATGGTAGGACTTGTCATGGTGGCATCTTCTTCTATACCGGTAGCTGAACGATTATTTAATAATCCATTTCATTTTGTCATTCGCCATGGTATCTATATTGCTTTAAGCCTTGGAGTCGCTGGTGTTGCCTTACAAATACCCATGTCATGGTGGCATAAAAACAGCAGTTACTTATTAGGTTTTGCCATTGTATTACTTGTTACTGTACTGATAATAGGACGCTCAGTAAATGGATCAACTCGTTGGATAGTACTGGGTCCAATAACTGTGCAAGCGGCAGAGCCAGCAAAATTATTTTTCTTTTGTTATTTAGCCGCCTATTTAGTACGTCGTCGTGAGCAAGTGATGGAGAACATGAAAGGCTTTATTAAGCCGTTAATTGTTTTTGGAGTTATGGCGGTTTTATTATTATTACAGCCTGATTTAGGCACAGTTATTGTGATGTTTGTTACCACATTCGGTTTATTATTTTTAGCGGGCGCTAAGTTATGGCAATTTATTGCTATGTCTTTAGTTGGAGGAATTTCATTAGGTATGTTGGCTTACTTTGAACCCTATCGTTGGCGACGAGTGACCAGTTTTTTAGATCCGTGGCAAGACCCTTTTGGCAGTGGTTACCAACTAACACAATCGCTAATGGCTTATGGTCGTGGTGAAGTGTTAGGGCAGGGCTTAGGAAATAGCATACAAAAATTAGAATATTTACCTGAAGCGCATACTGATTTTGTTATGGCGGTTTTGGCAGAAGAATTCGGCTTTGTTGGCATAAGTGTCGTATTGCTGCTTAGTATGACTTTGGTTTATAAGGCACTTATTTTAGGACGTTATGCACTGGCGAAAGAAAAATATTTTGAAGGGTTTTTAGCTTACGCTATTGGTATTTGGATGTGTTTTCAGGCCGCAGTAAATATTGGTGCTAGTGCCGGTATTGTGCCGACCAAAGGTTTAACAATGCCACTAATTAGTTACGGTGGTAGTTCAATGATAGTAATGACTTTAGCTCTTGTTCTACTAATACGCATTGACCATGAGATTCGATTACAGAGTATTCAGGCAACGAGTTCGAAAAGAAACAGTACTAAAAGTGCTAAAACCAGTATTACCAAGAATGGTAAAAACTAATGGCCGTTAATAATAATCAAGATAATAAAGGTAAATCACCAACGTTGCTCGTAATGGCGGGCGGTACTGGTGGTCATATATTTCCAGGTATAGCTGTTGCTGATGAGCTTAAAGCACAAGGTTGGAGCATCCATTGGCTTGGAACCGCTGATCGCATGGAAGCTCGAATTGTTCCTGAGCATGGTTATGATATTTCTTTTATTAATATAAGCGGTCTACGTGGTAAAAATTTAGTGGCAATGTTGGTTATGCCGTTTAAATTGTTACGTGCGTTGATTCAAGCTAGGCGTGTTATCAACACGGTGAAACCTGATGTCGTTTTGGGTATGGGTGGGTATGCCAGTGCTCCGGGTGGTTTAGCTGCATGGTTCAGTAAAATACCGCTAATAGTACATGAGCAAAATGCAGCAGCAGGATTAAGTAACCGATTATTAGCGCGCATTGCCAACAAAATATGTAGTGCTTTTCCTAATGCATTTGCAAGTGGTGTTGATGCTGAAGTTGTAGGTAACCCTTTACGAACGTCAATTGGTCAAGAAGAGTGTTTAGCTACGTCGACTGAAGAGAAGAAGTCCAGTAAGAATATATTAGTTGTCGGTGGTAGTCTCGGTGCACAAGTTTTAAATAAAGTGATGCCGAGTAGTTTTGCTAGTTTAGTGGGTGCAGATGATAACTTTTATATTTGGCATCAAACAGGTTCAGGTAAGCAAGAGCAAGTCATCAGCTCTTATTCAGAGTATGTTTTGATGAAGGATAAGTTTAAAGTCAGCGAGTTTATCAAGGATATGGCCACAGCATATCAGTGGGCTGATATTGTCATTTGTCGTGCGGGCGCCTTAACCGTTTCAGAATTAGCGATGGCAGCAACGCCAGCTATATTTGTACCACTACCCCATGCGGTCGATGATCATCAAACAAAAAATGCGCTTTATCTGGTTAAACGAGAGGCGGCAAAGTTATTACCACAGAATAAATTAAATAAAGAGAGTATCACGGCGTTAGTTACCGAGCTATTTGAGCGACCTGAAACGTTAGCGAATATGGCTAAAGCTTCTTATGGCGCAGCAAACCGTGATGCAAGTAAGAAAGTAGCAGGAATGTGCCTACAGCTTTCACAAGCTAGTAGTACAAAACTCAGAAATAACGAAGAGAAAATATGATTAAGCAAACTCACTCAAGTACTGATTCAAGCGCTAATTCTAGGTCTGATTCAAGTAAGTTTTCCAACTCAGCTAAGGCTCATATACCTGAAATGCGTAGGGTAAAACGTATCCACTTTGTTGGCATCGGTGGTGCTGGCATGGGTGGAATTGCTGAGGTATTGCTTAATGAAGGTTATCAGATTTCAGGCTCAGATATTAGTGAAAACCAAGTAGTTAAGCGTTTAACTGCGTTAGGTGCGAACATTGTCATAGGTCACCAAAAAGAGAATGTAGCCCAGGCTAGTGTTATTGTGGTATCTACTGCAATAAATACTGGTAACCCTGAGCTTGTTGAGGCAAAGCGATTACGTATACCTGTAGTTAGACGTGCTGAGATGTTGGCTGAGTTAATGCGTTTTCGTCATGGTATTGCTATTGCAGGTACACACGGAAAAACAACGACAACGAGTTTAATTGCCAGTATTTTTGCGCAAGGTGAATTGGATCCTACGTTTGTTATTGGTGGTTTGCTTAATAGCGCGGGCACTAATGCAAGATTAGGTAGTAGTCGATACTTGGTCGCGGAAGCGGATGAAAGTGACGCATCATTTTTACATTTACAGCCTATGGTCTCGGTAATTACCAATATCGATGAAGATCACATGGAAACGTATCAAGGTGATTTTGAAAAACTGAAAGATACTTACATCGAATTTTTACATAACTTGCCATTTTACGGCTTAGCAGTGGTGTGTATAGATAATCCGGTAGTACGTGAATTATTACCACGTATTAGTCGCCAAGTGATCACCTACGGTTTTTCTGAAGATGCTGATGTAAGGGCAACAAATTATCAACAAGAGGGTAGTGTTAGTCATTTCACTGTAGAGGTCGCTGGGCAAGGTCCCATTGATATGAGTGTTAACTTACCAGGTCAGCACAATGTATTAAATGCTTTAGCGGGTGTTGCCGTTGCTAAAGATGAAGGTGTTAGTGATGAAGTTATTTGTCAGGCATTAACTGAATTTGAAGGTATTGGCAGACGTTTTGAGCAGTTAGCTACGTTAACAATAGATACTGGGAATATGGTATTAGTGGACGATTATGGTCATCATCCGAGTGAAGTGAAAGCGACTATTTTAGCCATGCGTCAAGGTTGGCCTGAAAAACGATTAGTCATGGTGTTCCAACCACATCGTTATTCTCGAACCCGTGATTTATATGAAGACTTCGTTGAAGTACTTTCAGAAGTAGATTGTCTATTTTTACTTGACGTTTATGCGGCAGGAGAAACACCTATATCTTCAGCAGATAGCAAAAGTTTAGCACGATCAATTCGTCAACGAGGCCAAATAGAGCCTGTTTACGTTAGCGATGTAGATAAGTTAGCGCAATTATTAGCGACTCAGTTGCAAGATAATGACATGGTTATTACACAAGGAGCCGGTAGTATTGGCGCGGTAGCTCGTAACTTAGCAGATCATAGTTTGTTGAATGTTGATTCTACAGCTCAATCCACTGTTAAAGGTGACAAGTAATGGGCAGTACCTTGGAATCTTCCGTGGAGAGTTCACTGGCGTTGCTAAAAAAAGAGAAAGTCGCTGTGCTTTATGGTGGTAATTCTGCCGAGCGTGAAGTATCACTCAATTCAGGGCAGGCTATTGCCAAAGGCCTAGAAGAAGCTGGTTTTAATGTTGTTTTAATAGATACTAAAACTATGCCATTAACTGATTTATTAACGAAGCAGATAAACCGCGTATTTATCGCTCTACATGGAAGGGGGGGAGAAGACGGTTGTTTACAAGGCGCACTCGAGTATTTAAATATTCCCTATACCGGTTCGAATGTTTTGGGCTCTTCACTTTCCATGGATAAGGTACGTAGTAAACAGATCTTTAAAGCGTGCGATTTACCAACTGCACCTTTTACTGTCGTACATAAAATAGATTTTGAAAACTTATCGCTAGTAGACATTCTTGCTGATTTAGGTGGTAGGATAATGGTAAAACCAGCCAATGAAGGCTCAAGTATTGGTATGGCGCAGGCGCAGACCGTTGAGCAATTACGTAATGCGCTAATTGAAGCGTTTGGTTTTGATACACAAGTATTACTTGAAGCTTGGATTGATGGCCCAGAATATACCGTCGCTATCTTAGGTGGACAGGCTTTACCTGTTATTCACATGGAAACACCACGTGAATTTTATGATTATGAAGCAAAATATCAATCAACTAGTACCCAGTATCACTGTCCCTGTGGATTGAGTGCAAGTGAAGAAAATGAAATCAAAGTTTTGTCAGTTAAAGCATTTAATGCAACGGGTGCTCAAGGCTGGGGACGTGTTGATATTATGCGTAATAGCACTGGTGAATGGCAAATATTAGAAGTTAATACGGTACCAGGTATGACGGAAACGTCACTCGTACCAAAAGCTGCGAATGTATACGGATTAAGTTTCAGTGAGTTAGTGACTCAAATATTATTACTTAGTGTCAAAGAGTAAGATAAATACTATGTCGATTAAGCAGCAAAATACTACTCAAAAGGCTAATCAAAAGATAAGTCAAAAAGCAAATCAGCAAGGCCAAACAAGTGCCTTGTCATTTGGTTTAGGATTGCTGTTTTTTGTGGTAGTGCTATTCAGCTTAATAACCATTAGTTGGTGGCTTACTCAGCAGTTTGTTGGTCAAGAAAGTGCACCAGTCACGTCAATCGTTATATCAGGAGAAATGTCCTATAGCGAGCGGAGCGATATAACCAATGCCATTGAGCAGGTTGATATGGGAAATTTTTTCCAAGTAGACGTCAATGAAGTGCAAAACCATGTACTCGCTTTACCTTGGGTTTATTCAGTGTCAGTTAGAAAGCAGTGGCCAAATGAATTAAAAATATATGTGGTTGATCAAAAACCAGTAGCATTATGGAATGGAAACTTTTTAATTAATCAACTTGGACAGGTTTTTCAGGCAGATATTAAGCGTATTAATCATTACTTACCAAACTTTTTTGGACCTGAGGGTACTGAGGTGGTAGCACTAAAAAATTACATGAATTTCAATGCATTACTAGACTTTAAAGCGCTATCTATTGATGAGTTAATATTGAGTGAACGCTTCTCTTGGCAGTTGACCTTGAGTGACGGTGTGACCCTTAATTTAGGTCGAGAAGAGCGAGTTGAGCGTATTCAACGATTTATGGACGTTTATCCAATAATCAAAGCACAACTAAAAGCAAAAATAATTGCGGAAAAACATAAAAATCAGGCGGTTGATTACATCGATTTGCGGTATGATACTGGATTAGCTGTTGGTTGGAAAATAGTAGATAGTATTAGCCAGCATAAGACACAAAATAAATTACAAAAAACAATAATAAAAATCACCTAAAACTAGTGCCTGAAATAAGCACAATCAGTGAAGAGTTTACGCTAAATGTCTAAAGCAGCAGAAAGAAAGTTAGTGGTCGGTCTTGATATAGGCACCTCCAAAATATCTGTCGCAGTAGGAGAGATAACGCCTGATAATCAGTTAAGTATTATTGGTGTAGGCAACCAACCTGCTCGTGGTATGGATAAAGGCGGTGTAAATGATTTGAATCTAGTTATTCAAGCAATTCAACGTGCCATCAATGAAGCTGAATTAATGGCTGATTGTCAAATAAGCTCTATTTACTTAGGTATATCAGGTAAGCATATTAGTTGCCAGAATGAAAATGGGATGGTGCCAATTAATGACAAAGAAGTCATTCAAGAAGATATAGACAACGTTATTCATACTGCGCGTTCGGTTCCTATTTCAGCTGAACGTCGAATGTTGCATGTACTGCCCCAAGAGTTCAGCATTGATTGTCAAGACGGCATTAAAAGCCCAATTGGTATGTCAGGTGTACGTATGGAAGCAAAAGTACATATCGTTACCTGTGCCAATGATATGGCTAAAAATTTAGTGAAGTGTGTTGAACGCTGTGATTTAACAGCCGACCAATTGATTTTTTCAGCGCTAGCGTCAAGCTATGCCGTGTTAACTGATGATGAAAAAGAGTTAGGTGTGTGTGTTGTTGATATGGGCGCAGGTACTATGGATATCGCAGTATTTACAGGGGGGACTTTACGCCATACCGCGGTCATACCCGTCGCAGGTAACCAGGTGACCAGCGATATATCTAAAATATTCAGAACACCACTAAGCCATGCTGAAGATATTAAGGTGCAGTACGCCTGTGCTTTAAAAGAATTGGTCAGTATGGAAGATAGTATTGATGTACCGAGTGTTGGTGGTCGTCCTGCTCGGTCAATGTCGCGTCATACTTTATGTGAAGTGGTTGAGCCAAGATATCAAGAATTGTTCGAGCTAATTCAAGACGAAATTAGAGAGTCAGGTTTAGAAGATCAAATTGCTGCCGGTTATGTCTTAACGGGTGGTACGGCGAAAATGGAAGGTGTACTTGAATTTGCAGAGGAAATTTTTCAAATGCCAGTCCGTATCGCTAATCCATTAGTAGTACAAGGGTTAAAAGAATATGTAAACGACCCAAGTTACGCAACGGTTGTTGGCCTTTTACATTATGGTATGCAGGCGACAAGTGAAGTCGATAGTATTAATAGTAAGCGTGAAAGTGTTGGCGATATTTGGTCAAGAATACATGCTTGGTTTAAAGGCGAGTTTTAAAGCTAAATTAAAGGAATTGTATTGTGAGCTGTTAAATGGAAATAACAGTTATCTCGAGTTGTTGTTAAGAAAGTAATATTTAACAACAGTTTATTAAATATTTTAAGTTATTGTAAGTAAAACGGAGAGAGAAATATGTTTGAATTAATGGAAGACCATAGCGAAGAAGCAACAATTAAAGTTATCGGTGTTGGTGGCGGTGGTGGTAATGCTGTTGAGCACATGGTTTCACAAACAATTGAAGGTGTGGAGTTTGTTACGGCAAACACTGATTCTCAAGCGTTACGTAATTCTTCTGCCAATGTTACTTTACAACTTGGCGCAGATGTAACTAAAGGTCTAGGTGCTGGCGCTAATCCAGAAATTGGTCGTTGTGCCGCTGAAGAAGACAGAGAAACAATTAAGCAAGCCTTACAAGGCGCTGATATGATCTTTATCGCTGCTGGTATGGGTGGTGGTACAGGTACTGGCGCAGCACCTGTAGTTGCTGAAATTGCGAAAGAAATGGGAATTTTAACGGTTGCAGTAGTAACTAAACCGTTCCCATTTGAAGGTAAAAAACGAATGAATTATGCCGATCAAGGTATTGAGTTTTTATCTAAAAGTGTTGATTCACTTATTACTATTCCAAATGAAAAACTACTGAAGGTACTTGGTCCGGGAACTAGTTTATTAGATGCCTTTAAAGCGGCAAATAATGTGTTACTTGGCGCAGTCCAAGGTATTGCAGAACTAATAACACGCCCAGGATTAATTAATGTCGATTTTGCCGATGTGAAAACGGTTATGTCTGAAATGGGTACTGCCATGATGGGCTCTGGTACTGCTTCTGGTGATGATAGAGCACAAGAAGCGGCGGATGCAGCTATTTCAAGTCCTTTGCTAGAAGATGTCGATTTAGCCGGTGCGCGGGGTATCTTAGTAAATATTACTGCCGGCATGGATATTAGTATCGATGAGTTTGAAACTGTTGGTAATGCAGTAAAAGCCTTTGCCTCTGAAAATGCTACTGTTGTTGTTGGTGCTGTCATTGATATGGATATGACTGATGAACTTCGTGTTACGGTAGTTGCTACCGGTATTGGCGCTGAAAGTAAGCCTGATATTACCTTAGTTAACCCTATGCCAATGGCAGAGCCAAAAGTTGTCGGTGGTGATTATACGCCAGCTGCTCCACAAGTAAATGTTGCTACTGAAGCTGTGGCCATGACTGATAGTAATGCACAAAAAGTAGCGGCAACGGACCTAGATACTTATTTAGATATTCCAGCATTTTTGCGTAAACAAGCTGACTAACTATGATTCAATCAGTATCAATTAATCTAGGTTATTATTGATACTTTTGATTTTAGCGTTTTTTTTTGATATATTATGCGCCCGTTAAAGTGACTTAGCCGCTTCAACTGATAATTTCAGTTATTTTAATACTAAAATAACTGGGAAAGTTGATGGATTTATCACCTTAACAACGGAATTAAGTGCTGTTACTGAATCATTATATATTAGCTTTAACTAGCTAAATATAATTTTACTCAGAGTAACTGCATTTATTAATCAATAAAAAGCAAGGTAGGCGAGGCTGATATGATCAAGCAACGTACATTAAAGACAAGTGTTTCAACAGTAGGCGTTGGTTTACATAAAGGTGAAAAAGTGCAGGTTACTCTCCGTCCTGCACCAGCAAACACCGGTATTGTTTTCCGTCGAATTGATCTCGACCCTGTGGTAGATATCAAAGCGACACCCGAAGCTGTGGGCGAAACAACGTTATGTACTTGTTTAGTGAATGAACAGCAAGTTAAGGTATCAACGGTTGAGCACTTACTCTCAGCAGTTGCCGGCTTAGGCATTGATAATTTATTTGTTGATGTTGATTCAGCTGAAATTCCGATTATGGATGGTAGTGCCTTACCTTTCGTTTACTTAATTCAATCGGTAGGTATTGATACATTAAACGCTCCCAAGCGCTTTTTGCGTATTAAAAAGCCAATCCGTGTTGAAGAAGGTGACAAATGGGCAGAATTATTACCTTATGAAGGTTTTAGAGTCAATTTTTCAATTGAATTTGATCATCCTGTTATCGAAAAAACTTGCCAAACCATGAGTATGGACTTTTCAAGTTGCTCTTTTATTAAGGAAATTAGTCGCGCTCGAACGTTTGGCTTTATGAAAGATATTGAGTTTTTACGTTCTCATAATTTAGCCTTAGGTGGCAGTTTAGAAAATGCGATAGTACTTGATAATTATCGTATGCTAAATAAAAATGAATTACGTTATGATGATGAATTCGTAAAGCATAAAATACTTGATGCTATTGGTGATCTCTATATGTGCAGTGCAAGTATTTTAGGTGAATTAAACGCCTATAAATCTGGTCATGGTTTAAATAACTTATTACTAAGAGAAGTTTTTAAACAGGTTGATTCATGGGAATGGGTAACGTATGAAGGTGATAAAGCCTCACCGATTGAATATCAAGAAATTAATGCTGCTGCATTTTAATATTCTTTAAAATGCGCACATGAAGCACTTTTAAACACAGTGTTCGCATCGTTTATCTCTCAATCTTGGTTATTTTCTTCCTGCTACTCTCGCTAATTTCTCAAGCTTTTCCTTTAAACCTTTAGGTGCATTTTTAGCAATATCAAGAAACTGTTTTGCCGTAGTTTCATTTACCACGGTATTATTTTTTGGCGCTACGGCTTGAGCAAACTGTAAAAGATCTGCGCGCGTTTTTTCGGTAACTTGATGACGTTGCTGACGAAATCCTTGTGGGTTAACTTTAATCTCAATTTTTTTAAAAGTACCGTTGGTACTACTCATTAATGCATTACAGATGGTATTACGTTCAAACTGTAACCTTTGTCCCCAAACAGGAGATTTCACCTCTATAATTAGGGTGTCATGTCGGCAATTTGCTATATGCCAAGCATCTACTGGTAAATCTGGACAAATTTGTCGAACAATGTCCGCCAAAATAGTCAAAGAGTTGGTTTTTGTCTGAATATGTGCCAAAGTGCCTGTCGTTGTTTGCAAGAGGGCTGACATATTAATAGGGACTTTTGATTTTCTAGCCATTGTTGTCACCAAAAATTAGCAAAATTCAGTAATAAAGCTTACTGGATAAATTAACCGAAATAAATATCTATGAGTTTAACACTACTATACCGAGGAAAGAACGTCAGATTTTCAATGCGTCTAACTAAATTGCATTGGTTATCGGCAGTGTCTGCTTTCGCGCTAATTTCAGGAGTTGTTGTTCATCTTATTGCTAGTAATAAATTACAGCCCAATAGCGAAAAATACCAAGTATTATCTCAAGTTAATTCAGCACCAAGCCAAGTGAAAGAACAAAAAATTACCGCGTTAACAATCAAACTTGCCGAATTACAGAGCCAAGTATTGCGACTAAATGCTTTAGGTGACCGCTTAGCAGATGATGCTAATATTCCCAAGAAAGAATTTAATTTCAAGCAACTACCAGCAAGTGGTGGGCCGGTATCTCAAGTTTTCTTAGCCAACGATAAAACCCTTGAGCAACTCCTCGTTGAAATAGAACATTTTGAAAGTAAGATAAATTACGAAGAAAAACAGATAGAAATGCTTGAATCTTTGACATTTGGTCACCATATACAAAATAATGGTTATTTATCAGGTCGACCAATAGTTAAAGGCTGGTTGTCTTCATATTATGGTGTCCGTAAAGACCCCTTTAGTGGTAAACCAACCATGCATAAAGGTGTTGATTTTGCAGGTAAAGAAGATACCGCTATTATTGCGACAGCTGCGGGTGTTATCACTTGGGCAAGTAAGCGCTATGGGTATGGGAATTTAATTGAAATAAATCATGGTGATGGATTAACTACGCGCTATGGTCATAATAAAAATTTACTGGTAAATGTTGGTGATGTCGTAAACAAAGGGCAAAAAATTGCACGTATGGGCAGTACTGGCCGCTCAACTGGGCCGCATGTTCATTATGAAATATTACGAAATAATAAACAAATTGACCCAATTAAATTTGTTTATCGCAAAGGGAAGTAACCGGCTGAAATGTTAAGCGGTTATCATAATAAATTCACGAATGGTGATCAGTATATACCCATGACACCTCAAAATGTAGGATTCAGCTGGAATTAGAACCGTCTTTAGGCAAGGCATTGATTTCGATAATGGTTGTCTCCATTGTCGAAATCAATAACCTATATAAAACGTTTCTAAACTAGCCTTATAGGGACGACTGAGTAAATCATGCACTTTGTTGCATCTTTTATTAAGGGAATACCCTTAACAAAAGCTGCGCCTTGCTCATGAGTCGCTCAGTCATTCTGAAACTCGTATTTTGAAGTATCATAGGTATAGTCACTAATAATTCTCAATAGATGGTTTAAATAAGATGTTTGGAAGTTTGTTAACAAAAATATTTGGTAGTCGAAATGATAGATTACTAAAACAGATGGGCAAAGAAGTAAATAAAATCAATGCACTTGAACCTGTTTTAGAAGTGTTAAGTGATGAAGAATTAAAAGCTAAAACCATTGAGTTTAAAGAGCGATTTTCTCAGGGCGAAACTGTCGAACAATTATTAGCAGAAGCTTTTGCGGTAGTTAGAGAAGCGAGTAAACGCGTCTTTGGTATGCGTCATTTTGATGTGCAGATGATTGGTGGTATGGTCCTTAATGACGGTAAAATTGCTGAAATGCGTACTGGTGAAGGTAAAACACTAACCGCAACTTTGCCATCATATTTAAATGCATTAACGGATAAAGGTGTTCACGTTATAACCGTGAATGATTACCTCGCAACCCGCGATGCAGATTGGAGTCGCCCTTTATTTGAATTTCTTGGCATGACCGTTGGTTGTAACGTTGCAGGAATGACAACTGAAGGTAAGCAAGCCGCCTATCAGTCAGACATCACTTACGGTACCAATAACGAATTCGGTTTTGATTATTTACGTGACAATATGGTGTTCTCCCCACAAGAGCGCTCTCAAAAACCACTACATTTTGCTATTATTGATGAAGTCGATTCAATCTTAATTGACGAAGCAAGAACGCCACTTATTATTTCAGGTCAAGCAGAAGATAGCTCTGCACTGTATAAAATTATCAATACTTTAGTGCCGACGCTTGAACAGCAAGAAGAGGAAGATAAAGAAGGTGAAGAGAGTACGGGTGACTTCACTATTGATGAAAAAGCTAAACAAGTTTATTTAACTGAACGTGGTCAAATTCATATCGAAGAGATCATGGTTGAAAAAGAATTATTAACGGCAGGTGATACTTTATTCTCAGCCGCTAATATAACGTTATTACATCATATTATGGCAGCACTTCGTGCACATAAATTATTTCATAAAGATGTTGATTATATTGTAAAAGATGACGAGATAGTCATTGTTGATGAACACACTGGTCGTACGATGGAAGGTCGTCGTTGGTCTGAAGGACTTCATCAAGCAGTTGAAGCTAAAGAAGGTGTTAATATTCAAAATGAAAATCAAACACTTGCTTCTATAACCTTTCAAAACTACTTCCGGATTTATGAAAAACTGTCAGGTATGACAGGAACAGCAGATACTGAAGCTTTTGAGTTTAGTCATATATATGGTCTAGAGACAGTTATCATTCCTACTAACCAGCCAATGGTTCGTAAGGATATGCCTGATTTGATTTACTTAACAACAGATGAAAAATTTGAAGCTATTTTAGCTGATATTCAAGAGTGTGTAAAACGAGGGCAACCAGTACTTGTAGGTACTATTGCCATTGAAACCTCTGAGTTTTTATCCGACTTTTTGAAAAAAGAAAAAATTAAGCATAAGGTACTTAACGCTAAGTTTCACCAACAAGAAGCTGAAATTGTTGCTGATGCAGGTAAAGAAAACGCAGTGACTATAGCGACTAACATGGCTGGTCGTGGTACCGATATCGTTTTAGGTGGTAACTTAGATGCAATAATCGCTAAGTTAAGTAATCCTAGTGAAGAAGAAATAGATAAAGTTAAAGCGCAGTGGAAAATTGATCATGAACGTGTGCTTGAGTTAGGTGGCTTACATATCGTAGCGACAGAACGACATGAATCTAGACGTATTGATAATCAACTTCGTGGTCGTTCTGGACGTCAAGGTGATGAAGGTTCGACTCGTTTCTACTTATCAATGGAAGATTCATTGATGCGTATATTTGCCTCTGAACGTATCTCTAATATGATGCGTAAATTGGGTATGGAACATGGTGAAGCCATTGAACATCCTTGGGTCACCCGTAGTATTGAGAATGCTCAACGTAAAGTTGAAGGTCGTAACTTTGATATGCGTAAGCAGTTGTTAGAATATGATGATGTTGCTAATGATCAACGTGGAGTCATCTACGAGCAACGTAATGAGTTACTTGATAATGAAGAAATTGGCGAAGTAGTCGATGCAATTCGTAGTGATGTCATTAATGGTGTTATTGACCAGCATATTCCGCGTCAATCATTAGACGAAATGTGGGATATTCAGGGTCTTGAAGAACAATTAAAAGGAGACTATTCAACTGAGTTAACTGTCGCTAAATGGCTTGAAGACGATAGTAAACTCCATGAAGAGAGTCTACGTGAAAAGATTATTACTGAGTTTGAGCAAGCCTATAAAGATAAAGAAGAGGTCGTTGGTGCTGATGTACTGCGTCAATTTGAAAAAGCGGTCATGTTACAAAGTTTAGATTCGCATTGGAAAGAACATCTATCAGCCATGGATCATCTTCGTCAAGGTATTGGACTGCGTGCTCATGCACAAAAAAATCCAAAGCAAGAATTTAAGCGTGAATCTTTCGAGTTGTTTACTGAAATGTTAGATAACTTAAAATACGATGTAGTAGGCATATTATCTAAAGTACAAATTCGTGCTGAATCAGATGTTGAAGCGGTTGAAGAGCAACATAGAAAGTCTGAAGAAGTCCCGATGGATTTTCAACATCAATCAGCATCAAGTCCTAGTGAGCAAACACAAACTCCTCGCGTAGGTCGAAATGAACCTTGTCCATGTGGCTCAGGTAAAAAATATAAGCAATGTCATGGTAAGTTAGCTTAATAGCTAAGTCTTATTTTTAATAAAGCCAGTCAATCGACTGGCTTTATTATTTTATAGAGTAGAGGAATTATGAAAAAAGTTGTTCACGTAGCGGTAGGGGTTATTACCAGGGTTTGTGGAGAAGGAGAATTTCAGTACTTCTTAACTAAACGGTTAGAAAAGGTTCATCAGGGAGGGAAATGGGAGTTTCCAGGCGGTAAGGTCGAAAAAGGAGAAACGGTTGCACAAGCGCTTGCTAGAGAGCTTAAAGAAGAAGTAGCGATTGATATCTTATCTTGTCAGCCGTTAATTAAAATTGAGCATACCTATCTCGGTAAAGGACTAGATGAGGAAGGAAATAAAAATGCTGATAAAAGTGTCTGTTTAGATGTTTTTATTGTTGATAACTTTCTTGGCGAGCCAAGTGCACAAGAAGGGCAAGGACAAGGATGGTTCTCACTAGCAGAATTACAAGGTTTAGATTTTCCAGAGGCTAATAAGGAAATTATTGCTAAGTTATGATAGAAGCGCCATTAAAATCGCGTCTATGGGAGCTTCGGCTGCACTCGGCAACTTGTTTACGGGAGACTCAATTGTAGACGGCAACTTGTTTGCGCGTTCTGTGGCATATAATCGGCTTTAAAACCTCTGTCTACTCAGGTTCAACAAAAAACTTATTATTAAGTAAAAACTCATCTTCCATTGCGTCGAGCATTTCTTCTGATAAAACCGTGTCTACTTGAATGTTCTGACTGATTTTATGACCTTCATCAGCCCATTCACCGAGATCAATCAGTTGGCAGCGTTTACTACAAAAAGGTCGATACTCACTACTTTCTTGCCATACAACCGATTCTTTACATTGCGGACAGGGAACTTTTAGGGTCATGGTTATATATTATTTAAAGGCTTAAGTAATGGTAATTATACATGAATGCTAAGTGGATGGAATCATCGCAAGTTAACTAGGACATTATAAAAGTACAAAGGTCGGTAGTAAAAAAATAAACAACAGTAGGTTTAGCAACGTGCTAATTGAAAAACAGTTACTTGGTTTGCATATCGTCGACCGGTATGTTGACAAGGTAACATAAAGCGAATGGAGTAGCGGAATTTATTACCACTGATTGTTGGGTAATATGCCGCGTTTTTAGCTAATTTTATTCGTAATAATAAAAGTCCTTCACCATTATCTTGATAAAAGCCACTATCGGCTTCAATAGTTTCAAACTCAGCGCGTAGGCGGATGAATTTAAGTATAATTGCCAATGCCGATGATACATCGCTCAGTAAATTTAGCCATTGCCGTATTTCTAGCTTAATCATGTTTTCATCTTGATGAAGCCAAAAATGTAATTGTGGTAGATCAAAGCTTGAACTCCCGCCTTGAATGGCAAAACGTTGTTTCAAACAAGAGAGTAATTTGTCTTCCTTAAGTTGCATCCAAGTGGGACGTGCAATTCTAAGGTGGCTAACTAACTTGACCGTTTCACTTAGATTTTTCTCAAGGGCGCGAGTATCTACATCAGGTACTTTAGACCAAACAACGAGGTTTTGTTCTAGTTTCTCTAATTCTTTAATTAAATCACCACGAATATCGTTACGCTCTAAGGTATCTAAAATAGAAAATAGCGCATTGAAAAATACTTGATGGCTAGTCTTTATACTTATATCACTGCTAAGGCAGGAGTATGCCTGAGCGAAGAGTTGCTCAACTTTTAAATAGTTTCGTATTCGCTCATTGAGCGGATGTTCATATAATACGGTAGACATACAACGTTTTCTAACCTGTTACCTGAAATGAAAATAAGTAGCACACAATTTCATTGTTGATTTTTAAACCATTTTTGTCAAGGCTAAATACTTTTTATCCAATGATATAACTATTTTTTTAATCTCTACTAAGTTAGCTCCGTCATTATTGATTACATCATCAGCCACTTCAAGTCTCTTACTTCGGCTCGTTTGACTCGCTAATATAGCGTTAACTTCTTTTAATGAATTATTATCTCTTTGCATGGTTCTAGCTAATTGAGTTTCTTCTTTAACATCAATTACCAATATACGATCAATAAGCGCGAGCAAGTTATTTTCAATCAGCAAAGGCGCCACTAAAATACAATATGGGCTATTTGCCTGTTTTGTTTGCTCTATTATGCTAATTCGAATTAACGGGTGTAATAGCTTATTTAGCCAAGTCTTGTCAGCATTATTTGAAAATATACGTCTACGTAATAATACCCGGTTAAGCTCGCCATCGTTTTGAATGAAGTCATCACCAAAGTGCAACGCAATCGCTTTTAATGCAGGACTGTTAACGGCAACGACCTCTCTAGCGATGATGTCGGCATCAATAATCTCGACACCTAATTCTTGAAAAAAATTAGTTAGGGTCGTTTTACCACTACCTATACCGCCAGTAAGACCAATAACTAACTTAGACATGATTTAAAATTCTCAGATATATTGAGTACTAGGTATAAATTAATTTATACCTTAAATAAGAGTTTGTAAGTACCATGACCAAATACCATTACCCCATAATAACGTTATCCAACCAGCAACAGCCAAATAAGGTCCAAAAGGAATACCTTGCTCTCTTTGGTGGTTTTTAAACAACATTAAGGTAATACCAACAACGGCACCAACCACTGATGCCATTAAAATAAGCAGTGGTAATAATTGCCAGCCTATCCAAGCGCCAAAAACAGCAAATAATTTAAAGTCACCAAAACCCATACCCTCCTTACCAGTAAATAACTTAAATAGCCAAAACACAGAAAAAAGACTCATATAACCAACGGCAGCACCAATTACCGCATCAGTTAAGGGCACAAAAGTACCGTTTATATTGATCAGTAAACCTAACCATAACAAGGGGAGAGTGATCTGGTCGGGCAGTAACATGTGGTCGAAATCAATCATAGTGAGTGAGATCAAACACCACGTTAATAGTAAAACCCAAAATGTTGTTATAGTAGGACCAAAATGATGGGCAACAACAAGGCTTAGCAGCATGGTAGTAAGCTCAACCAAAGGGTAGCGGACAGATATTTTATTAGAACATTGGCTACATTTACCCTTTAAAAATAGCCAACTAATGACCGGTATATTTTCATAATAATGAATTTGATGAGCACAATGTGGGCAAGTAGAGTTGGGCTTAGATAAAGTCATTGGTGTCAGCTCTTTAGCCTTAATATTAACAACTTCTTCAGCTAAAAATTCTCGACAGTCTTGATACCAGCTGTACTCCATCATTTTAGGGGTACGATAAATAACCACATTAAGAAAACTGCCTATAACTAAAGATAATAAGCCCACAGTGATATAAAAAAAGGCAGGAAGTTGTAGAAATAACTGGGATAAGTTATCTAAAAACGATAATAAATTATTGTATAACAAAGTGGATACCAGCTCTAAAACAGCAGTTATAAATGAATAAAAATATTAAGAGGGAGCAACGTCAATAGATGGTTACTTCCTCTTATTAATACAGGCTTATACAATCTTACCTATTTCAAATATTGGCAAGTACATTGCAATGATTAAAC
>CAJWZC010000028.1 GCA_913049915.1 uncultured Colwellia sp. | reverse complement strand
TCTTCAAGCTCAGCGTTTAACGCGGCTTCAACGGTTATCTTGGTTAATATTCTACGAAAGTCTGTTAAGTCTTGCTCGGACTTAATCCCTTTGGCTGCTTGCTTAGCAAATACTTCTAGTTCTTTCTTATTCATAGTCTGCCTATCCTAAACCCTATATGGGTATTAATGATAGGCAGTTACACAGATTTTGTTACAGGGTCCTTTCACATAACGAATACGATTAGGAATTAATCTTTTTTAAAGTGATCATGACAACCGCCGCAGGTTTTACCTACACCGCCAATAGCTTTTTTAATAGCGCCTTCATCTTTAGACTGTGCGGCAACCATTAACGCTACTGATGCGACTGTTAATTTATTAATATCTTTACTGAAGTGTTCAGGCTCTTGCCAAATTTTGGCTAAAGCTTCAGTTTTTACATTGAACTTAGCGGTATCTGTACGAGCATAATCGGCAATCATTAAAGATAGTTGATTTATACGCTTAGCATTTTTTTCAACTACTGCTGCATCTACAGGGATTTTTCCCTTAGCCATTGCGCCCAAAGGCCCCATATTACTACCAAGTAATTTAAATATAGATTGGCGTAACTCAGTAGTATAAACAGCATGTTTTTCAGAACTTGCTGGTTGAGCTATAGTAGCCGTTGCAACAATTAAACTAGTAGATATTGTAATAGCTAAAATACTTTTTTTCAGGACACTCATCGAGTTTCTCTCTTAATAATTTTTTATTTGATGATTTTTACTTACCTAGTGTAGCGTAAAATCATTTAACAAAAAGCAACAACTTGTAACAAAAATAAATAAGTATAAGTCGATACATAGGTTTTAAAAATTCACTCTGTCTTTGGTTAGTGGTGGACTTTAATGAATAAGCTTGTTTTAACTGATCTTGAAATTATACTATTACGCTAAACCTCGCAAACTATATAAGGCTGGTTTTTTTATGTATGCAGGTAGTGGTAAATAATTAACCGTGCGTTAACTATGTCGACAAAACAATATCGCATGTTAAATAAGATGACTCAACTCACCAATATTACCTGGCTAATGATAAGCCATTAATGCACTTTGTGCTTCAAGCACGAGCTGACAACTTTATAATTTATTTACTAGTGTATAACTTTGCGAACAGAACAATATCATTTTGGCGGTCAGCTAAATGAGGTAAATGAAATCCTATGGTATTTAATCGATACTACTTTAAATTTTTTTGCTTGATCTAACTATTTCAAGCGTAATACATGCTAACACTATTTAGATCTTAGCTTATTAGATATCAGTAAAAGTATATTTTTTATGACCAAGAATTTAACTTTTTAAAAAATTTTCAGCAATAGTGTATCTGTTAACAATAACTAAACCTTCATTATCACGCATCGAATGTTGGTGAATATAATGTGTTATGTCACTTTTATCAGTACCATTCTCATTTGTTATAATAAGTTGAGCATACATGCCAATCGCCAGTGATAATTTGAGGAGGATTCAAGTTTATTATTTAATTGTTTTTTAGTTTTGTATTTTGCAGTTTTTTATATTGTTCAGTATTGAATTTGTTAGTGAAAATTTTTGTTCCATGATATTTAATAGTTGACTATTTCCGTCATGATTTCCAATGAAGCCAGTCACACCAAACTTTATCTTTTTAACCACTAAATCGATATTAGAGCAAGCGGACATAGCAAGAATAGGTGTTCATATTATTTGTCTAAAACTAAGTAAGAAAACCAAGTCGTTTTTCACTTGAGTGACCTGTCGGTTAACCGCTTCAATGACAGTAAACCATAGTCTTCGAGTAATAACGCTAAGCTTAAACGTATATCACTACAATCATCAATCGCTAAAATATTAGTTGCTTTACTATTACTGATAAAATCCGTTTTAATTTCATAAAATATACATTTTAAGCTAATATATGAAACGAGATTAATTAAAGACATCATTATTATTTTTAATCTCTATGACTCTTATATTAAAGAATAACATTTGAATCATAGAGTAATAGCAAGGATACTTATAAACCGTTAATTATCTCTTTAACAAGTGGAGGACCTTGATAAATAAAACCAGTATATATTTGTACTAAACTGGCGCCTACTTGTAGTTTTTCATTCGCGTCATTGCTTGAAGCAATACCACCAACACCAATGATAGGTAATTTATTATTAAGTGCTTCACTAAGTAGTTTAATAACAAGAGTACTTTTATCTTTAACTGGAGCGCCACTTAAGCCGCCCTGCTCAGTACCAAACTCTAGACCTTCAACACCTTCACGAGATAACGTCGTATTGGTCGCAATAACACCATCAATACCATTATCAATTAAAGATTTAGCGATAGATTTTACTTCATCTCCATTTAAGTCAGGCGCAATTTTCACAGCCAGCGGTATATACTTACCGTATTTTTCAGTAAGGATGCCTTGCTCGGCTTTTAATACAGATAATAACTCATTTAATGCCTCACCATATTGTAATGAACGTAAGCCTGGGGTATTTGGTGAAGATATATTCACTGTAATATAAGTCGCTAAGTCATAAACTTTTCGCATACAGTGAATGTAATCATCTTTAGCATTCTCATCTGGGGTATCTTTATTTTTACCAATATTAATACCTAGAACACCTTTAAAGTTTGCTGCTTGTACTTGTGAAACTAAGTAATCAACGCCTTTATTATTGAAACCCATACGATTAATTACCGCATTAGCAGAGGGTAATCTAAAAATACGGGGCTTATCATTACCTGGTTGTGGACGTGGTGTAACTGTACCCACTTCAATAAAACCAAATCCCATTGCTGCAAAGGCATTAATACATTCACCATTTTTATCAAGACCTGCAGCTAAACCGACTGGATTGGGGAAATTAATACCCATAACAGTTACGGGTTTATCTTGTACTTGTTGCTTATAGAAAACATTAAGTGGAGATTTTCCTGTGCTTTTTAAGCCCTTAATAGTCAAATCATGGATGTTTTCAGCGTCAAACTGAAAAAGTACTTTACGAATGGCTGGATAAAACATAATGCCTCGGCTTACAAATAATAGAAATAAAAAATCCCCGCGTAACGAGGATTTTATCAGTTAAGGCTAGTATTACAATATGCTAGCTCTGATTGACTAAAATAAACTTAGTTGATTGTACTTTTACTGTTTATTTTGCTGAAACAGGCTGACAATTTAAGCTTAACAACATTAATTCACGTAACGCTACTGAGAATTTTGCGAAGTCATGAGATTGGCCAACTTTGAAGTCTGCTAAAATATGCTTCCAACGTTCAAGTGGTTGCTCATTAGTATCAATCCATTCAGTAAGTAACTGTTCTAAGTCCGCAAATTGAGCGTCACATTGACAACGTAAAACAACCGAAGTTAATGAACGTTGCTGCCAATCTAACTCTTCTCTAAATGAAGCACGAGCTAGTGCTTGCCAATGGTTTGCTACTGGCTGGCGAGTAATTTGATCTAAGAACCAATGCAATTCTAGACGAGCTCCAAGCTTAAAGTATAATATTGCTGCTTGCTCAACAGTACAACTATTATCATGGGTTATTTCTGCAATATCCATGGTTGAAAATAACGTACTCAACTGAGAAAGTCGTGTCGCGATCATTGTTGGTACACCTGACTCAACTAAATCATGCGCAACACGCTCTAAGGATTCAATTTCTTCAGTGACCATAAAGTCGGCTAACTGTTCCGATATAATTGCAAATGTTGGTTGATACAAAGCAATTGATTCAGCAATTGAAAGTGATTTATTACGATGACGTAAGAACCAACGAGTAACACGACGAACAGTACGGCGATATTGAAATAACATCTCCGTTTGAATAGCTGTAGAGATTTGATTATCCAATACTTCGATTTGACTCCAAAACTCACCTAGCTCAAATACAGCACTAGCAATAGTATAACAATTCGCTATTTCAGCAATACTTGCGCCTGTTTCTTCTTGCATACGGTTGACAAAATTAAAGCCCATATCGTTACCAATTTTATTGGCAAGTTTTGTCGCTATAATTTCAGCACGTAATGGATGTAGTTGCATTTCATTCTGATATTTTTCACGTAACTGTCTAGGGAACGCTTCAATGAGTAAGCTGTTATGGTAAGGATTATCAGTAATTTCAGCGTGTACTAAGTCATCTTTAAGTACCATTTTACTGTAAGCAAGCAATACTGATAATTCTGGACGAGTTAGGCCTTTACCTTGTGCTAACCTATCAGCAATTTCTTCATCATCTGGAATAAATTCTAAACCACGATTTAATTTCCCTGCTCGTTCAAGCTCGTGAATAAAGCGCACCTGTTCTTTTAACTGATTTACACCACGCATTGCGGTAATAGACAATGAATGTGTTTGTCGATAACAATCTTCAATGACAATATCACCCACTTCATCAGTCATATCATGAAGAAGCTTATTACGCTGCTTAACAGTTAAGTCACCATTTTGTACTAAGGTATTTAATAATATTTTAATATTAACTTCATTATCTGAACAATCAACACCACCGGCGTTATCAACAGCATCAGTGTTAATACGACCACCACTGGCAGCATATTCAATACGTCCTAATTGGGTTAAACCTAAATTACCACCTTCACCAACAACCTTAGCCTTTAGGTCTGCACCATTGATACGTAAAGTATCGTTAGCTCTATCACCAACTTCTAAGTGTGTTTCTTTACTTCCTTTAACATAAGTACCAATACCACCATTCCATAGTAAATCGACTTTCATCGACAATAGCGCTTGCATTAAATCAGTAGGTGCCATGCTCTGCTTTTGTGTACCAATCATTTTTTTAATTTCAGGTGTTAACTTGATTGATTTCACGTGGCGGCTAAAGATACCACCGCCTTGAGAGATTAGATCTTTATTATAATCTTGCCAAGAACAACCTGGAAGGTTAAACAAACGTTCGCGTTCTGGGTAAGAAGTAGCCGCCTCTGGGCTTGGGTCTATGAAAATGTGCATATGGTTAAATGCCGCTTGTAAGCGAATATGCTTTGATAGCAACATACCATTACCAAAAACATCACCAGCCATATCGCCAATAGCAATACAAGTAAAATCAGTGCTTTGACAATCAATATCCATTTCTCTGAAGTGACGTTTAACTGATTCCCAGGCACCCTTGGCTGTAATACCCATGGCTTTATGATCGTAACCAACACTCCCACCTGAGGCAAAAGCATCGCCTAGCCAGAAGTTGTACTCATCTGAAATAGCATTTGCAACATCAGAGAAAGTTGCGGTGCCTTTATCTGCAGCAACAACTAAATAAGCATCATCTTCATCTAAACGAACGACATCTTTTGGAGGTACAATTTCACCTGCAACGATATTATCAGTAATATCTAGTAAGGCGCGAATGAAGGTACGGTAGCACTCTTTACCGGCTTCAAATATTTCGTCACGAGAACCATCAGGTAATTGTTTACAAACAAAACCACCTTTAGCGCCAACAGGAACAATAACACTATTTTTAACTTGTTGAGCTTTAACTAAACCAAGCACTTCCGTACGGAAATCTTCACTGCGGTCTGACCAACGCAGTCCACCACGAGCAACTTTACCGCCACGTAAATGAACACCTTCAATTTGTGGAGAATAAACAAATATCTCAAATTTTGGTACTGGTTGAGGCATTTCACTAATTAATTCAGGAAGCATCTTAAATGAAATGTATGACTTATCACCTTTAACTGGATCTGGTTGAAAATAGTTAGTACGGATAGTGGCATTAATCATTTCAACAAAGCGACGAATAATGCGGTCATCATCTAAGTTAGCTACATCCTCAAGTGAGCTTTCGATTTCAACTAATAGTTTACTAGTCGCTTTCTCTTTAGCACTTGGGGTAGATTTACTTTTTGGGTCAAAACGTAAGGTAAATAATTTGATCAGTAATTCAGCAATGTCGGGATAACGAGAGAAGGTATTCTCGATATAACTTTGAGTGAAACGACCTGCTATTTGACGTTCATATTTCGCATATGCACGTAAAATAGAAACAGCACGGCCTTCAATACCGGCACCTAAAATAAGACGATTAAAACCATCATCTTCTAAGTCCCCATGCCATACTTTGGCAAAAGCATCCTGAAACAGTGTTCTTACTTTATAAACATCAAAGTCACCTTCACCCGTCAGATACATAGAAAAATCTAATATCCAACTTGTTTCTTCTTCAGTGGTTGTAATTAAATATGGACGTTCACCAATTACGCGAAGACCAAAGTTTTCCAACATAGGCAACACATCACTTAAGTGAATGGGTTCGCCTTTATGGAATAACTTTAATTTTACAAAACGGCTATCAGATTTTTCTTCAACCGGCTGGTAGAAAAGCATCTCTAAATTATTATCAGCACTAATATTTTCAAGCTTCTCGATATCGACAATGGCAGAGCCAGGTAATACTTCGTCTTTGTATGCTTGTGGAAACTTAATATATTTTCGGCTAAGAGATTTTGCAACAGATTCACCTAGATTATCACCCAAGGCACTGACTAATTTATCATCCCAGTTACGGGCCGCATCATTTAAATTCTTTTCAATTTCTTTCACGTCGATATCTGCTTTCGTTGAGTTCACTCTAACAATGTAATGGGTTCTAGCATGAACCGATTCTGAGAAGAAGGTAGTGAATTCAACTTCTTCATTACTATTAAACACGTCTTGAAGTAATTTTTGCGTTTCCATGCGTAACTGAGTGTTATATCGTTCTCTTGGTACATAAACCATGCAAGAGTAAAAACGGTCGAAGGCATCGCGTCGGACAAATAAACCAGTGTAATCACGTTCCTGCATCTGTAAAATACCCGTTACATTGTGTAGTAACTCATCTACAGAAGACTGTAATATTTCATCTCTTGGGTACGTTTCTAAAATATTGATTAGCGTTTTATAGTTATGAGTACCCTTTGCAAAAGGAGACGCTCCGCAAACAGCCATTACTTTAGAATTAATAAAGGGTAAATCTAAGGCACTATTAGTGTAATAAGCAGAGCCGAAAAGTCCAATAAAACGCTCTTCACCAACAACTTTACCCATGTCATCAAAACGCTTAACGCCAATATAATCTAATTGGGCAGGACGATGTACACGAGAGTTAGAATTAGTTTTAGTTAACACTAGGTGATTTTGACCCAATGCGACTTCACGCCCTGTTTCACTTAAGCTTGATACTAAACGAGACTTTGAACCTTGAGAGTTTTTCATTAACCCAAGACTGGATTCAACGTCAGCTTCTAAAGATATATCACCCTTAACCGCTTTGACATTGTATGAACGATAGCCCATTAAGGTAAAGTTATTCGCAGCAATCCAGTTTAAGAAGCTTAACGTATCTTCTTTATGTGATTTAGAGCCTGGGTATTTAGCTTTTTTAACATCTCCAATAACCTTGTTTAAACAAGATAACATTGGTTGCCAATCACTGACAGTTAGGTGAATATCTTTTACTACTGAGAGTAAAGTACTTTTAATAAGGTCTAATTGGTCTTGGCTTGATTGACGATCTATCTCAATCAAAAAAACGGTTTCTTCTGAACTCGCTTTTATTTTACTATCAATAATTGGTGATAATTCTGTCACTTCATGCTTTTTATCACGAATAATTTTAAGTGGAGCATTTAACATCAAATGTGGCGATAAACCTAATCGGTTTAAAGCTATGCGGATAGAATCAACTAAAAATGGCATGTCCTGAATAATTACTTCAATAATAGTATGACTAGACTTCCAGCCATTTTTACTTACCGAAGGGTTAAAAACATGGATTACAGGAGCATCATCTTTATGTTCATTAAGTGAGCTCCATAAACTAAGCACTGCACCATACATATCACTTTCATTACGATGATCGAGGTCTAAAGATGACATATTTCCATAAAGTAATTGCGCAAATTGCTCTACTAAAGGAGCTGTTTTACCGTCTACTTTCTGTTGGATTATTTGTGCAACATTGCTAAGTATAACCGAAGGTGAACCGTTTACTAATGCCATGGTGTTTCCTTTTCCTTTTAAAAAGAAAGCTTGAAATAACTGAGTTTTTTTTGATAAAAACTATATTTATAAGCACAAAGAGCTAAAATAATAGTATTTATTCTTTATTATTAATTCTTTTTATCTATCACAATAGACTAACATATGAATTTTATGAATAAATTTAGGCTTTTGCGAGTATTATTTTGTAATTTAGTTAGTTAATTTTCAACAGGTAGTTCAGTAAGTGAGCGTTTATTTTACAGTTAACTATGTTTATGCAGTTATGATAAATAGATACTGGGAAAAGGGCTTATTTAATGTTTATTTATGCAATATTTTCAAGTGTTTTTATTTATTTAAAAAATAAAAAAAGCACTTAATTAAACGGGTAAGTATTTAATTAAGTGCTTATTATGATTTTGAGTAAGATTATAAATCATGGGTAGTGTTATTTAACAAGTTTATTATTTAATTTCGTTATGAACAATACACTTTTACTCGAAAATTATTAAGTGATATGTCTATTTTTTATCATGTCCTTTTTCTGGCCATAAAAAGGCAGATAATGCTGGTAAAATAATAATAGCAGCTAGCATATTTACTAAAAACATGAAGGTTAGTAATATTCCCATATCAACTTGAAATTTCAAGTCGGAGAAAAACCAAGTCGAAACACCGATGGCTAGTGTTAAGCCAGTAATAAGTACTGCACTACCACGTTCTTTTAATGCCGCAAGGTATGCATCTTCGACATTCATACCGGCTTTAAGTTTGCTACTCATGGTTGACAGTATATAGATACCATAATCAACACCAATACCAACACCCAGCGCAATAACAGGTAACGTAGATACCGTTAAACCAATATCAAGTACAGTCATTAACCACTGAGCTAATGTCGATACTACAAATAATGGTAAAACTACCACAATAGTCGCTCTGATGCTTCTAAAACTAATTAAACATAGTGCAATCACTGCGCCATAAACATAGAGCATCATGGGTAATTGTGCTTTTGCTACTGCTTCGTTTGTTGCGGCCATAACACCAACAGGTCCTGATGCTAGTTTAAATTGTACTTGCTCATTACCTAACTCTGAAGCTGTCTTTTTAACGGCTTCAATAACAGTATTAATGGTATCCGCTTTATGATCTTGTAAGAATAAAATTACTGGCATGACACTACAATCGCTATTGAGAAGCCCACTTGAAGAAGGCACTCGTGCAATTGACTGAACTAGTGTTTGCTGATTACGAGGGATAACTCGCCATTTTGGGTTACCTTCGTTGTATCCTGCATTAACAAGTTTAGATATAGACGATAAACTTACCGCTGATTGCACACCTGATACGTTTTCCATCTGCCATTGAAAACGATCGATCGTTGACATTGTCTCGTAGTAGGTACAAGCATCAGGTGTTGTTTCTATAATAATTGACATGTAATCAACACTGATTGCATACCTATCGGTTATTAGGAAAGTATCTTGGTTATAACGTGAGGATTCATGTAATGCTGGAGCGCCCGCATGCAGCTCACCAATTTTTAAACCTTGTCCTTGATAAAAACCAACAAAAAACAAAATAGCGGTAAAAAATAATATTATTCTTGCGGGGCCTTTACTAGCGAAGCTTGCCATAAATGTCCAAACAGCGCTTTGCTCACTTAACTGCCCTACTTTGGCATTCACTTTTATTTTGGTATAAGAGAGTAAAATAGGGAGTAAAATAAGGTTGGTTAGAATAATCATCGCTACACCAATTGAAGCGGTGATAGCTAACTCTTTGATAATACCAATATCAATAGAGAGAAGTGTTAAGAAGCCAACCGTATCGGATACCAATGCAACTCCGCCAGGAATGAGTAGTGCATTAAAACTTGCTTGGGCTGCTGCAGCGGGAGTTAAACCAGTAGCTACTTTTTTAACGACCGAGTTAATCATTTGCACACCATGACTAACGCCAATGGCGAACACAAGAAAAGGGATCAATATCGACATTGGGTCAAGACCGAAACCAAGGCTTGATAACATACCCATTTGCCAAACCACAGCAACTAATGAACATAGGATAGGTAAAATTGTTAAACGAATTGAATGACTAAAAATATAGACCATAACAGCAGTTATAACTATAGCGAGTGCAAAAAACAACACCACACCTTTAGCACCTTCAGCAACATCGCCAACCATCTTAGCAAAACCAATAATATGAACACTGATATTATCTTTTTCAAATTCTTGACGAATTTCTTTTTCTAATTTATCTGCTATTTCAAGGGTATCTAATTTTTCACCTGTATCAGGATTAAACTCTAATAAGGCGGTTTTTACCATAGCACAGCTATAATTGTCAGCAACTATACTACCGACGATACCAGCTTTTTCTATGTTACCTTTAACAACACCAAGACCTTTTGCTGTTGGCTGAAAGTCTGCTGGAATAACCGGACCACCAGCAAAACCATCTTCAACCACTTCAACAAAACGTGTACTAGGCGAAAAAAGTGATTTTACCTGAATACGATCAACACCAGGGATGAAGAATAGTTTGTCATGTACTCCTTTTAAGGCTTTAAAAAATTCAGGATTAAAAATATCTCCATTAATATCACAGACAGAGATAAGTATATTATTAGCACCACCAAAGTTTTCCCTATGCTTTAGATAGGTTTTCATATAGCTATGATTTAGTGGTATGTTTTTAGTAAATGAAGCATCGAGCCTGATTTGTGTTGCTTGAAACATAAAAAAAGTACTGGTGATAACAAATAACATTAGCACAAGGAGTTTATGGTGAAATAGGGCTACTTCGATACGACTAGCCAGAGAAATTTTCATATTAATACATTCCGAACTTTATTTTATTTATATTGTGTTTTGTTGTAATACCCGTAAACATTATTTAATCGCTAAAACTAAAATAGAGAATAGACTCAGAAAATGTTCTTTTGCGATGACGGGTATGATTTTTTTGAGTATTTAACAGTTAACTTTTGGGTAAATCGATAACTTTAATGCCAACATCCGAAACGGCTATTAATCGTTCTTTAAACCAAACACCTGCGATTAGGCTTCTACCGTCCTGTTGGGGGGTAGTAGTAAAACTTTTACCATCGTCAGTACTAACAAGTAACATGCCGTTGTTTCCTAAGATAAATATACACTCATCTTTTGCAAAAACAATATCATTTAATAATGAAGTTGTACCTGTGTTTATTTCATCCCATTGCAGCCCATTGTTGATACCAAGAAAAACATGGCCACGTAGACCTGCTACTAAAATATCACCACTTTTAGTTAAAGCTAAAGAAAAAAAGGAACCTTGATAAAATTCATCAAATGGTTGCCAAGTAAGTCCAAAGTCATTACTTTTGGCTAACATACCTGCTTCACCTAATAGAAATAAAGTCGTACCAGCTTGTACTAAGCCATTAAAATGAGGAAGTATAAATGAAATTTCATCAAGATACGCATCTTCGTCTTCTACTTTTAATTCGGATAAGTACTCAATATCATCAGCTAACAAAAATTCTTGATGAAACTCAGCTAGCCAAGTACTTCCACCATCATCACTACGAAATACCTGCCCATAAGCACCAACGGCTATACCTTGCTGTTCATTTTTGAAATAAATATCTAAAAGAGGTTTTTGTAGTGAAGGCAAATATTGTTGTACCCGCCAGTTAAGCCCTCCGTCTTTACTATGTAATATCGTCGCATCATGGCCAACAGCCCAACCTAATTGATCATTTAAAAAATAGACACTCGTTAACGTCACCTGCACAGGTACATTAGCTTGTTGCCATTGCTCGCCATCACTCGAGAGTAAAATATGCCCATGCTGTCCAACCGCTACTAACTTTTCTTGTCCAATAGGTGAAATATCTAATAATAGAGATTTACTTGCTAATATCGACTTCGTTGCCGGATCTGTGGTGGTGATAGTAGAATTTTGACTCTCCGCACAAACAGGAGAAAGGGAAATAAAAGAAATAACTGCAATAGCAACTAATAAACGCATAACACAACTCTTTTGATTTTCTAATGATAAATATAAATGTAAAACTAAATTAAGCTTAAATAAAGAAAAATAGAATAAACGCTAAATTTAGAACTAAAAAAAACGGCTAACATATGTCAGCCGTTAATTTTTTACTGCCTATCTACGACCTTCTCGCCTTAATGCTGCGGGCGTAAAATCTCGCTCATTAAGCTTTTTAGAGAAATCATACATTTTCGATTCATTATCTAACCCTATCGCTATGTAACGACGAGATTGAATATCATGCATTACATCAAGTGTTGACCAGAGCGTTGGAACTTCATAATAATTAATTGAATGGGCTTGACCTACACGGTAAAGCTCATCACGATTATCATAAATATCGGTAACAGCCACTTGCCAGCTATCTTCATCAATGTAAAAGACACGTTTCTTGTAAATATGACGAGTACTCTCTTTAAGATTAGCTTCTACTACCCACACACGATGTTTTTCATATCGTACTAAATCTGGGTTAATGTGACCTGCCTGTAAAATCTCATCGTAAGTAACTTTATCACTATGAAGTCGATAATCATTATAAGGAATCAATAATTCTTGCTTACCTTTTAATGTCCAATTATAACGGTTTGGCGCGCCATTATACATATCAAAATCATCTGTGGTTCTTAACCCATCTGACGCTGTGCCTGGTGCATCATAGGCAACATTAGGTGCTGCGCGAACACGACGTTGTCCGGTATTATATGTCCATGCTCTTCTAGGTGTTTTAATTTGATCCATTGTTTCATGGACAAGTAACGCTGTTCCGGCTAAACGAGCAGGTTCAGTCAACTTTTGCTTAAACTTAAACAAAATATTACTTTTTTCAAGCGCTTCTGGAGAGGCACCTTTAATACTGTATGGTAATAACAATGATTCAGCTAATCCAACATAAGTAAAGCTACCCGAAGCTGTAGGTGCTGCTTGACCAGGATTACGAGTAAGAGATTCACCACGATAGCGTAACGTATGATTCCAAATTGCTTCTAAACCATTTGCAGGTACAGGAAAGGGAATACCTACAGCAGCTTGAATAATACCATTACCTTCTTTAATTAATTCTGAACGTGTCGCATTATCTCTTACTGCTTGATAAACATGTTCAGGATATGAAGCACTGCGATGAGTTTGATAAACATTCATCTTATAAGTATCAGGATAAGTCTCAAATAACTTAATTTGCCCTGGTGTTAATAACGTTTTGTAATCAGAAATATTACTTGATGTAATTGTAAATTTAACTTTGTCATTTGGATAAGGATCTAAATGATGATCTCCAACAGTGTAACCTGCAGGGGGTTTGGTAATACCACCTGTCCATTCAGGGATTGAACCATCTTTATTACCTGCTCGAACTGCACCTAAAGGAGTTAATTCTGACGACAACTTTGCCGCTTGCTCAGCAGATATTTTAGCTAATGCACCTGTCGATAAGACCATAGAGATGGTCAATGATAATAATGTGACTTTATTCATGTTAATTCTCATGATTTATGCCTTAAATTAGATTGAATATTTGATGCTGAAAGAAACATAATCGTGGTCTTCCATCTTGTTAGTCGTACCAACACCGCCGAAGAAGCTATTATAGTTCAAATCAGCTGACCAACGACTTTGATAATCAAAGGTTAGGCCTAATGATGCTGATTTTCTATCTTCAATGAACATAAACAATGGGTCTGGTGTAATACCACTAACATCATGTGCGAATACAATACGAGGTGATATATTAATACCAGCGATAACATTGGTATAGTCAAGTTTAACTACAGCGCGATAACCCCAAGCGAATTCTGTCGGGAATGGGTTTGACTCAACACCACCTTGTACAGCTTCGTTTAAACCAGGAGCACTTGTAATACCAGCACTACGTGCTGTACCAGGACCATTCAAGCGTAATGTATCTTGGTCTGGCATATCATTGATATTGATACCACCAATTTCAACAAGACCAACAAATTGACTTGCACCTAACGTAGGACCAAATAGGTGTGTCAATGTCATTTGTGCTTGCACGGTATCAGAAAGAATATATCCGTTTGCGTATTCACCTGAGCCATAAGGATTTCCACTTGCGTCAACCATTTGGGAAATACCATCTAATGCAGCACCAGCGGGGTTACCTGAGTTAAAAACTTGCTGAGGTACAGCGGCAAAAAGCAGTTCAACATCATCAATTTGCATAGGTTCATCTTGACGGTAACTCACTTCACCAGCAAAGGCTGTTGTACCTAATGTGGTGTTAAAACTCATCGCATACATTTTGATATCTTCTACATAATCAAGCTCTACACGTGCGAAACTTTGTAAATTCGCATAGTTATCTTCAGTAATTTCATTCGCTGCTAGGTAACCAATATCAACACCCAACGATTCTGGATTAAAATTAGCAGTAACACCTGAAAATATTGGCCTACGACTATGATAATTCACATGATATAAACTTATCTCAGTATCGTTTAATGTAGGCAAGAACCAAGATAAACGTAAGCCATATTGGCCGCCATCATCAGGTTCATTTTCCGCTTTAGTTCCCGGGGCTCTCAAAGTAAGATTACCAGCATAAGCGGAATACATTGAACCTGCTTGCTCTGGAGATATTTGACCAGTTCTAACAGCCGCACCGATATCATTTAGACCAGCCATTAGGTAGTCTAAGTTCATGTCGGGATTACCACCAAAACCAAGTTGGACATTATTATATTGTCCGCCGTCTCCAGCAAAATCGTTAGTAGAAAAATAACTTCCTGGTGGTGGTAAGATGGTTTTTTCCCAAGCGTATTGGTAAAATGCTTCCACGTTGAAGTTTTCAGTAACGCCCAATGACCCCCAAAGAGAACCAACCGGAATAAAGGCTTCTTTTAATTCAGCACCTGGCGCACGAAGACGGGCAATATCAACAGCATTAATTTCGCTGATACCATGAGAGATTAATGTACTCTCACCCCAGCTAATGACTTGATCACCAAGGCGAAGAGATAAAGGCATTTCACCTATTTCAAAATCGCCATACACATAAGCATCGAGTAAACGAATATCCTGACAGACTTGCTTTTTAGCTTCACTATCTCGACACGGGTCAAATACGTTACCGGTAAGCGCGTTAGATGCTGCTCTGTCATCATCCATCATCGCCATATCATAAAAATACATACCACGAACGAAGATACCTACATTTTGATAGTGCACATCTAACTCATGCACACCTTTAAATATTTTGGAAAAACTTTCTCCGGCATTATAGTTTAGATTACCAGCGTCACCATTAGTGGAGTAACCACCAGCGCCTTGTGCCCAAACATCCTCTTTTAGCGGTGAGGGGGCAAATATTGAATAGTTACTAAAATTAATATCATTATTGGCATTATTTGACTTACCAATATTGTCATTCCAGTTTCTATTTTCTGTACGCCAGCTTGAACCAACGCTAAAGGTAGAATCAAAACTGATGTCTACATCACCCAACTCAAATCTTGCTGCTTGAACACTGTTAACCATAGAGGTTAATAATGTCATTGAAAGCGCAGCAGCAATACCTATCGCTATAGGTTTTTTGGCAAAACCATGTTGAGGCTTGTTTTTCATCTATTCTCTCCCCTGTTTAGAACATGATGCTAAAAAATAAATATCATCATAAGTTTATCTACATTAATGTAATCAAAAGTTAGTATTTGTTATATTAGTTATCTAACAATAACAATACTTACATCATTTCACTTAGGTAGCAAGTGTAAAGGTGTGAGTTAAAGCGCTATATTTTAATGACTTGCATTCAAATACTCATACGCTTAAGCGCTACGTTTAAAACTACCGTTTGAAAATGGTTAATTACAAAATAGTAGTTGATTTATAAGTTCATGAAATAACGATATTTTGTTTAATTTGTCATGGTATATAGACAAGTTAAATGGTCAGACCACTGTTTCAAGTGATTACTCTATTTCAATCTAATCAGGTAGAATTATTTAAGCTTGGATAAGGATAAAAATTTGTTTTGATCTGTTTGTAAACAAAAATCACCTTGGATACCGCTCAGCGTGAGGTGTTTTCGTAAATGCATGGCTGGGAATTGAACTTTAACGCCTTGGTTTGTTTTGACAACAACATTTTGAATCTTACCTTGGTAGTAAGGTAGGAATTCATTAGCTGTTAATTTAATAGAGAAATAATATTTCATGTATTTAAATATTTTATTGGTACATTAACTAGTAACGTGCTTATTTATAATATAAGCACGTTACTAGAAAGTGGTATAGCTATTTAGACTTTAGCCTACTCGCTTAACGCGGCATCAAGTTTTTCTTTCAAATCATTTGATAATTTAGGTAACGCACGTAATTTAACTAACTCTGCCTTCATTAATTTTTGATGTGCTAAAGCAAAACTTTTGTATTGTATTAATGGTGTAATAAGCCTTGAAGCCACTTGTGGGTTAATAACATTTAATTTAGTAATTTGTTCTGCTAGAAATTGATAACCTCGCCCAGTCTGACAATGAAGATACTTAGGGTTATTGATTGCAAAAGCACCAATTAATGAGCGAGCTCTATTAGGATTTTTTAAACTAAATTGTGGATGCTCTAATAAGTTAGCTAACTGAGAAAAGATATCTTCACTAACTACGCTCGCATTAAGGGCAAACCATTTATCCATAACTAAGGTGGTTTGCTGCCATTTTTGTTCAAAGTGTGTCAATTGTTCATTTAAATCCGCTAAATTATTTTTTGCGCTGCAGGTTAATGCCGCCAAACTATCCGTCATATTCTCTTGAGAGATGTCAACATTATTGGTTGCGTATTGGTATTGCTCTGTAACTAAATATTGATATTTAGGTAAAAGGCTTAGGTATGATAAGCAAACATTTTTTAGTGCTCTATTAGAGACGGCATTGCCTACTAAGTCTTTTTGCTGACAGGCTTGGTAACTTACAAGTAACTGTTGTTGAGCACCTTTAGCAATAAAAGTAGCAAGCGCTTTTATTGCTTGACTTAAGGCAATAGGATCAATGTCGACCATTAAACTCGCGGCTTCGTCAAAACTAGGCAATGCTAATTGCTCTGCAATAAAAGCACGATCACCACTACTATTTAATATCTCATTTATCGTATTTACTAATATTTCAGGAATAAAATAACTTGCATCAAAGGTTAATTGTTGAATATAAGACATTAATAGTTTCTGACCAGCATCCCAGCGACAAAAACTATTATTAGCTTTTTTCATTATGGTTAATAAACTGACATCATCTTGCTCAAAAATGAGTTTAACTGGGGCACTAAAATCGCTAAGCATTGCTAAAGTCGGTTTGCTGGTAAAACCGCTGAATTGCCAGCTTTGCTCAGTTTGGGTCAACTCTAACAGCTGACTTTGAATAGGTATTTCATTACTGTCATTGATTAATTCAATTTTAATAGGAATATGTAATGCCTGTGGCTCTCTTTGGTTTTTAGTTACCGGTGATTGTTGTAATAAGGTTAAGGTATAAACGTTGACTTGTGAATCAAAAGTCTCTTGTACTTTAATTACTGGTGTACCCGATTGGCTATACCATAACTTGAATTGAGATAAATTTTTACCACTGGCATCACTCATCGCATTGATGAAATCATCGCAAGTCACTGCCATACCATCAAAACGAGCGAAGTATAAGTCCATACCTTTTCTAAATTTATCTACACCAATTAAGGTGTGTAACATACGAATAACTTCCGATCCCTTTTCATAAACCGTTAGGGTATAAAAGTTATTCATTTCTAGTACTTTTTCAGGTCTTATTGGATGCGCCATTGGGCCGGCATCTTCAGCAAACTGTTGTGACCGCAATACACGCACATTTTGAATACGTGTCACAGCACTTGAATGCATTTGTGCACTAAATTGCTGATCGCGAAAAACAGTTAAGCCTTCTTTCAAACTCAGTTGGAACCAATCGCGACAAGTGACACGGTTTCCTGTCCAATTATGAAAGTATTCATGGGCAATCACAGCTTCAATATTAAAATAATCACTATCTGTGGCACATTGACTATCTGCCAATACATATTTGGAATTAAAAACATTTAGGCCCTTGTTTTCCATTGCGCCCATATTAAAGAAATCTACCGCGACAATCATGTAGATGTCTAAGTCATATTCTAAACCAAAAGTTTCTTCATCCCACGCCATTGATTTTTGTAATGACACCATGGCATGTTCAGCTTTGACTAAATTACCTTTATCTACAAATATCTCAAGTGCGACTTCACGCTTAGAAGCCGTTGTGAACTTATCTTCAAGTAAGTCAAAATCACCAGCAACTAAGGCAAACAAATAGCAGGGTTTTGGAAACGGGTCATGCCAGGTAACAAAATGCTGATTGTTTGCTAAATCACCGCTGGCTACTTTATTACCATTAGATAATAAATAAGGATATAAGCTTTTATCAGCAATCACTTTAGTGGTAAAAGTTGCCATAACATCTGGTCTATCAAGATAATAGCTAATTCGTCGAAAACCTTCCGCTTCACATTGTGTACAAAAAGCGTCACCTGACTTAAATAAGCCTTCTAAAGCGGTATTTTCTTGAGGATTAATCTCGGTAGTAATAGTCAGAGTAAAGTTATTTCTATCGGGTAAGCTAATTACTGGTATAGTCAATAACGTATCACTGAGTTGATATTGATCCTTACTTAATAATTGGTTATCAAGCACTAATGACACTAACGTTAAATGCTCACCATTAAGCTGTAAGACTTCTATATTATCAGTCTGTCGCTTTATGGTTAATTCACTGACAACTTGGCTACAGGAATCATCTAAATGAATGGTTAAATTAACGGTATTAATAGTAAAGTCAGCTGGGCGATAGTCTGCTAAAAATCGTGGTGCTGTTTCTGATAAAGTTATTGACATAATTAAGCCTTACTTAGGATATTAAAATTAAGCTGTCGCTTTTGGAGATCTTTCTACAGTACTAGTCTTAGTCAATTTTTTTATATTAAAACCAATAAAACCATAAATAACAGCAAGAATTGGGTTAATCCAGTTAAAGAAACAGTAAAACATATAATCAAGAGGGCTAACTAATAGTACGCCTGACATATAAACAGCACAGGTATTCCAAGGGATTAATGGTGAGGTGATAGTTCCTGCATCTTCTAGCGTACGACTCAATACTAATGGATCTAAACCTCTTCGCGCATATTCTTCTTTATACATACGACCTGGCATAACAATGGCCATATATTGATCAGCGGTAAGTAAATTGGTGCCAATACAAGTAGCTACTGTGCTAGCAATTAAACTACCTGTTGATTTAGCTGAAGCTAAAATAACATCAACGAATTTTTTCAACATACCTAAATGTTCTAATACCGCGCCAAAACTTAATGCACACATGATAAGCCAAACAGTATTAAGCATAGAAGACATACCGCCACCACTAAGTAATGAATTAAGCTGGCTGTTACCCGTTTCAATCGCTACGCCATCGTAAAAGGCCGTCCAGATCACTTTAACATTCGCTGTAATTACATCTGTCTCGCCACCTAAACGTACTATTAACTCTTGTTGGAAAACTAATGCCCAAACACCACCAATTAAAGCGCCAATGGCAACCGCAGGAAAAGCAGGTACTTTTTTAATGGCTAGCGTTAATAAAACCAACAAAGGTATCAAATTAAAGATTGAAATATTAAATTGCTCAGCTAACTGCAGACTTAACAAATCAATACTGTCATTATTTACGGTAATGGTCTCATTAAGTCCAATAATGATGAAAAGTATTAGCGCTGTAATAATCGAAGGGGCTGTTGTCCAAAACATATAACGAATATGAGCAAAAAGTTCACTACCAGCTATGGCTGGCGCTAAGTTTGTTGTTTCAGAAAGAGGTGAAATTTTATCACCAAAATAAGCACCTGAAATAACGGCACCTGCGGTAACAGCCGGAGATAAATCGAGTCCTTGCGCTATACCAATTAAAGCTACACCTATAGTAGCGGCTGTAGTCCACGAACTTCCTATGCTCATAGAAACAATCGCACACATTACACAAGCCGCAGCATAAAACCATGAAGGATTTAATAACTGTAAACCATAATAAATCATCGTTGGTACTGTACCCGATAATAACCAGGTACCAATAAGTGAACCTACCGCTAATAAGATTAAAACAGCACCGAGTGAAAGAGAAATACCACTGACAATCGCTTTTTCGATAGACTGCCAATTATGACCATTCTTCACACCAACAACAATTGCAACGCCCATTGCAATAAGTAATGCGATTTGATTTGGGCCATAAGATGAATTATCGCCAAAATAAAATACGGCTAAGGTGAGCAAGAAGATTAACGTGATAACGGGAATACTTGCATCGAGCATACCCGGTTTTTTAGGGAGGTTTAACTCAGACATAAATGTTTAGCCTATATTATAGTTATTGTATTTTTTGTCTTACTTTCAAATAAAAGTAGATAAGTAAAAGCCGCCTCTATGGGCGGCTTTGTAATGCTAATATTTACTATTTTTTCGCAATTTTACCTAAAGAGATAAAATCAAAGGTGATACGAGCTGATTCATCTAAGAATGGGTCTAAATCATCAAGCTGATCAGTTATATCATCTAAATCGGTTACTTTCTCTTTATCTAAAAGAGTGAGTTGCTCATTAACACGAACTAAACGTTTAGTTTTACGCTCTTCACGTTCAGTTTTACGTTTAGCAAGATTTAATGAAATCGTTTTGTCATCTTTTTCCGCTTGATAAATACTAATATCTTCAAGTAAATAATTAAACTCTGGATTATCTTTAATACGTTGCTGATACAGTGAACTTAAGTACAGGATATCTTTATTAAGCTCATTTAAAGGCGTAAATTTTGCCTTTTCAATACGATCCCAAGGTAATGCGTTTTCTTCTTTACTTTCACCCCAATCTTCTGGATTTACCGCTGTAGGAAAAGATATATCAGGTAAAACACCCCTATGTTGTGTGCTACCACCATTAATACGATAAAATTTAGCGATAGTGTATTGAATACTACCTAAAGGCTTTTCATACAAGTCGTATACACGCCCTAAACCACGATGTTGTTGAACGGTACCTTTACCAAAAGTATGTTCACCAATAATGACGCCACGTCCATAATCTTGTATTGCCGCTGAGAAAATTTCAGAAGCTGAAGCGCTATAACGGTCAACCATTACCGTTAATGGACCATCAAAAAAGCTGACACCATCGCGGTCACTATTTACTTGAATACGATTTGCACCATCTCTAATTTGAACAACGGGGCCTTTATCTATGAATAATCCAGTTAATAACGTTGCTTCACTTAATGAACCACCACCATTACCACGTAAGTCAACAATAATACCTTTCACTTCTTGTTCTTTTAACTTAGCGATTTCTTTTTTGACATCTTTAGATAAGTTATTATAAAAACTTGGAATCGTGATAACGCCCAGTTTTTTACTATCTGCATCATCTGGATTTGATAAATAAACTTCAGACTTTGCCGCTCGGTCTTCTAATTTAATAATATCACGAACAATAGACACAACTTTAACATTGGCTTCATCATCACTGTCACCGGATAATACTTGTAAACGTACCGTAGTACCTTTAGAACCTTTGATTAGTTCAACTACATCATCTAACCGCCAACCAATAACATCTTCAAAATCTTCTTCACCTTGAGCAACACCAACAATACGATCTTTTGATTTAAGTTGTTTTGATTTATCTGCCGGTCCACCGGTAATAATACGCTGAATAACAGTATAATCTTCAATTGAACGAAGTTCAGCACCTATACCTTCAAGAGATAAGTTCATGTCAACTTGAAAACGTTCTGCATTTCGTGGCGATAGGTATGAAGTATGTGGTTCAACAACACGCGCAAAGCTATTCATGACAAGCTGAAAAGCATCTTCACTTTCACTTTGTTTTAATCGCTTGATTGCATAGTTATAACGCTTAGTTAATACTTCTTTGATTTTAGGCCATTCTTTTTTAGTTAGCGTCAAATTTAAAACATCTGACTTAACCTTTAAGCGCCATAACTTATCGAGTTCAACTTTACTTGCTGCCCAAGGGGCTTGCTCACGATCAAAAGAGTAAACTTCTTCTTTGGTAAAGTCGAAAGGATTTTTATCACCTTTTTTATTCAACAAGCTGACCGCATATTCATAACGCTCTAGACGTCTTTGTAAATTTAAATTGAAAATATCATAAGCGACGTCTAATTTACCACGTGTTAATACAGAGTCAAACTCTAGCCGGTATTTTTGAAAATCATCAATATCTGTAGCTAAAAAAACAGTTCGAGCATAATCGAGTTGTTTAATAAAACGATCAAAAACTTCACCTGATAAAGCATCATCAATAGTGATTTTCTTATAGTGTGCACGGGTAAATCGTGCCGTAATGCGCTTACTTGCTGTAGCATGCTGAGTTTCAGGCATGAGTACAGGAAGCTCTTCTGGAGTATGTGGTTTTTCAAACGCAATGGCACTGACTGACAAACCTAACGATAAAGAGACGGCGAGAGCGATACGACAAAATTTTTGCATGCATTAACTTCCTATTCAATTTCTATGTGACCTAACAGCGTTGTTCGGCCCAGCCACCGAACCAAATAATGACGATTTTTTACTTTCTATAAATAAATATTTTGTAGCTGAGTCTTTATAACCATGCCAGAGTCAAGTTGCACACTGATATCTTTACCCGAGATTTCAGTGATAATAGCTTTCATCGGTGAGTTACCTAACTGAACTCTAATGTTACTACCTACTTTAATGGTAGCTGATTCAACTGGTTTCAATGGCTCTACTTCTTTTTTTACTATTTTCTTAACTGTAGACTTCACTGCTTTAAATTTAGCTGACTCGCGTTTTTTATCAGTAGGCTTAGTATTAGCCGTTTCTGTAGGGCTTGGCTTACCTTTATAAGGCTTTTTACTATCGCTATCTGTCGCTTTTTTGTTACCAAACTTTTCTTGGCTCTCTTTTAGCGTTTTGCTTGCGTAAGCCGCTTGCTCTTCATCAATTTTAGCAACATCTTTGCCATCAACGTCTACACGAGAAGTGCCAACTTTGATAACTTTTAGGTAACGCCAACTGCTAGTATAATGTCTTAGTGCTTGACGTAAACGAGTTTTACTTACTGTTTCATCATCATTAAGCTTTTCAGCTAAGTCTTGGAATATACCAATTTTAAGTGGTTTAACAGGACCTTTGATTGAAAAACACTCAGGAAACTTTTCAGTTAAATAAGCAATAATATCTTTCGTACTTGTACGTTTAATTTCAGTTTCCATGATTACACTTTTTTTTACAATTTAAATTAAATTAAGCTAACTTCATTTTTCAACAAGAATCACTCAACAAGAGGTACTCTAGTAATAAAATAGCGCCAATGTTTATCTTTCTTTATTCTTCTGGTTGGAGATGTTGCTCGGGGTTATCGAGTACATGCTTACACCAATCATATATATCATCTGTTCCAATATCAGCAATCTCTTCTTGACCTATCCAGGTATCCCAAATAAGTGCTAACAATTGCTCTAATACTTCTGTCTCAATATCTTCTGACGCCAAGTCGTACATGGTATGATAAAATTCATTCATGTTCTCAGCAACGTCTTCTTCCTGACCATCCCAGTCACCAACAATTTCTTGGGTAACTAAATAATCATGAATCACTACAAATTCTTTCATTAAACCTTCACTTGTCTATATCACTGTTATATATAACTGATTACGCTTTGGCACTATATTAAACAATTATATTCTGCTTGAATGCTTCAACTATCGCTATAATGCCTTGTTCGTCTTGCAAATCAAAGCGTTCAAACGCTGTACTATCAATATCTAAAACAGCAACCACTTTTCCTGCAATAGTCACAGGAACAACCAGCTCTGAATTACTACTCGCATCACAAGCGATATGTCCATCAAATTGGTGCACATCAGCTATTCGTTGAACTTTATCTGTCGATGCACATGTTCCACAAACACCTTTCCCTAATGGGATTCGAATACAGGCAACTTTGCCTTGAAAAGGGCCTAGTACTAGTTCGTTATCAACAACACGATAAAACCCTACCCAATTAACCTCAGCTAAACGGTCAAACAGTAAAGCACTAACATTTGCCATATTAGCAATAATATCAGATTCATTACTTATTAGCGCTTTTGTTTGCCCTAATAGTTCATGATAAAATTCAGCTTGATCGCTCATTAATAAATACCATTATAGAAAGCTATAATTAAAAAGCGCTAACATACCTAAAAACACACAATAATTAAAGCTTTTCTCGAACAATTGACCAAGTATTGCGTGTTATCAGTCGATTAATCAATCTTTAAGACTAAATTTAACCAAAATTCGGGCAGTAATGGTTTGGCTACCAGTTAAGGATAAATGTGCTCTTGGATTAGTATCACTCATCATTGATTCTACATACATTGGTCGGTAGTGATTACTTGAAAGCTCTTTAATCAACATAATCTTACCTAGGTTTCGTCCAGCTTCTTTACTCATGCGTTGTGCTTTTTGTTTTGCTTGGCTTATAGCTTTTAATAACGCTTGTTGATAATACTCATCACGTCTAGCAACACTCATAGACAGCGAGAAAACCTGACTAACATTTATTTTAATAATTTGCGCTAAAAAGCTATCGTATTCATCTATATCGTTAAAACTTACCATTATTTGACGACTTAATTCAAATAATGGTGTCTTTTTTTCAGTAACGTTAGTCGATTGCTTATTAATACTTTTACCATCAATATAAATACTTCCTTGCCTAGCTCTGTTTAGTTCAACACCTTGTACTTTAATTGAGGGTTTATCTTCAATGATCCGTAAATTAACGCGCACAGATGATATATTGCTCTCTTTTACATCAAGACTTTTAACTGAGTTAATGACTGAATTACTTTTTTTATTTACCAAGGCCTTTAACTTACTGGGTATTCGACCTCGTTCGGTAATCGTTAGGGTTAACAAAAATTGATCCGGAATGACAACGACATTACCCTGACCTGATACTTCAATACCCGCTTCTTCAAAGGAAAAAGCTGCAGTAGAAAATAGTACACAGAACAATAAGGTTCCGAAAGTAAGATTCCATATTAGTTTAAGTGCTGGTATTAATAAAATATATCTATAAAACCGAGAAGAAGCTAACAAATTCATATCAGTCCTTAAATTAAGGTATTTAGTTTTTGTGTATTGGAGAATCATGAACTATTTTACTTCCTCTTTTGTGTTAATAAATAGAAGAAAACTCTCTTTGTTATTTTTAGTGGTATTAGTTATTTTGTTATTGTTTTGAGATATAACTGCTGGGGCAGATAAGCTAGTAACCACTTTAGTGGCCTGTTTGGCTAATTCATAATCATTTAATGTTTCTAATTCCAGTGCCACTTCTTGTTTACGTTCATCCAACAAGTTTAATTCTGGTGACTTTATAAAGCACTCGGCCGCAGCTAAGTCATGAATGTTGCTTGTACTTAATAATAGTTCTTGCTGATTTTTAACGCTGAACTTAACAACAAAGTAGTCAGACTTAACTAATCTTTCCTCGCCAAACTCTAAATCTTCAAATACATCCTTATATTTAAGTACTAAAATATGCTCTCCTTGGATTAATCGGAACACCTGGGGTTTTGACAAGATCCCCTGCTCTACTGACTTATTATCAATATCACGTATGACCAGGTTATCAGAGATGGTTAACGTAGCAGCGCTAACACTAAGGGAGACAAAACTACATATCAATAAGCTAGCACCGATATAATTTATCAGTGAGTTGTTTAAACAAGTTAAGTGGGTAGTTATTATAGACAAGCTTGAATCCTTTATAATAATAATTATTAATAACTCTTTATAAACTCCCTAGCGATATATTAAAAGTAAAAAGATGTGATAAAGGTTAGACATTTACTAAACCCCATGGGTATTATCGATTCAAGTTAAAATGTATTGAGTAAACATGGATGACAAGAAACTTCGCATTGATAAAAGTTTTTCTCAGCACTAAACGAAATATGGGTCGCTTGATTAGTCATATTGTTAAACCTGACGATATTGATGATATTGTTCAAGAAACCTTCGTTAAAACTTACGAGGCTGATTTAAAGCAAGAAATTAAATATGTGCGTAGCTACATGCTAAAAACTGCTAAAAACCTTGCGTTAAATCATGTTGCTCGATGGGATAATAAATATAATGATTCTTTAGAGGATTTTATTCAGCTACCGCTGCCATTAACGAGTATAAAAATTGAAGATGATTATGAAAGTAAAGAGCAGTTTTTATTTTTTTGTCGTGCTACTGATCAACTCTCGGGTTCTGTGCGTAAATGCTTTATACTAAAAAAAGTTTATGGCTTAAGCCAAAAAGAAATTGCTAACGATTTAAGTTTAAGTGAAAGTACTGTTGAGAAACATATAGCACAGGGCTTACTAAAAAGTGCTATGTATATAAAACGAATGAACCAAGAACAATGTACTCAACGTTTAAAACAAGAACCACAAGTGTGTAGTAGCCAAATAAGAAAAAAGTCCTGAAATAGAGAATAAGCATGAGTAATGTCAGCCAGCTATTTGGTAACGATAATAAGCAAAAAAATAATGGTAATGTTCAAGGTGATAATATTCAAGAACTCGCTTGTCTTTGGATCAGTCGCATAGACAGAGGTTTAACTACAGCTGAAAAACAGCAACTGGTAACTTGGTGTCAACAAAACAACCATCATCACAGCACTCTACTTGAAATGGCTTCTTATTGGGATGATTTAAGTGTCCTAAATGAGTTGAGAGATTTATTTCCATTAGCGCAAGCAAAAATACAAAGTAAACGACATAGATTTTCAGTAATAGCACTGGCTGCAAGTTTTGCTATTGTTTCACTCATCGGCGCTAATACATTACTTAATGAGTCCTTTTTACCTTATCTACCTTCGTTTAATGAACAAATGTTAACCCAAACTCATACCTTAAAAACTAAAGTAGGTGAACAAACTAGCTTTACCTTACAAGATGGTTCACAGATTCAACTAAATACTAACAGCCTTATTAAAGTTAAATTCAGTCCTAATCATCGGCTACTCACCTTAGTCCGTGGCGAAGCCCGCTTTGATGTAGCTAAAGATAAAAATCGTCCTTTCACGGTAACCGTGGGCAAAAAATCATTTACTGCATTGGGTACCATTTTTAATGTCCAGAAAACTGATAGCCTGGCGATGGAATTAGTTGTGACTGAAGGTAAAGTATTAATCACCAAAGCAAGCATGCCAGTGACTGCTATTAAAGAGTCGTTAACACAAGCACTTACACCCTTTAAATCTGATACTTTAGAGGCTAAGCTGGTTGTTTCTGGTGAAAAAATAATAATAGCTGAACATTCACCTTCAATTAAGACTACACCTGTAGAAAAAGTATCTTTAGATCAAATTCACCGCGATCTAGCATGGCAACAAGGTATGTTAATTTTTGAAGGTGAGCCTCTATCTATCGCTCTAACTGAAATTAGTCGTTATACCACCAATCACTTTGAAATTGTTGATAGTGAACTAGCTACTATAAATGTTGCTGGTTATTTTAAGGCCGGTGATATTGATGGTCTATTGAGTTCGTTACAAAGTAATTTTGGTATTAATTTCAGCAAAAATCCTGATGGTAAAATATTACTCACCTCGGCTAACTAACCCACTATTTTATCGTGTTTTTTTCTATAATTCCGAGCTGATATATCTATCTCTATTTATTCGATAAATAGCTAGTATTTATTACTAGCTATTTTATTACATATGAAACAATATAATAAAAATTAAAAATTAAATAGAGGATTCCCCCTGCTTAGCTGTTTATTAATATTACACAGTTGGCGAAAGCAATTTCGTCAGAGTAAAATCTTGGTTAGACATACCTTGTTCGCAATATTCACCTTAGTGGTGATGTTATTACCAACAAGCTATGCCAGTGCTGAAGATTTCATTCGCTTTGATATTAATAAACAACGAGCTGATAAAGCCCTAATTGCATTTGCCCAGAAGGCTAATCAAACGATTATATTTTCATTTGATTTGACTAAGCAATATCAAGCAAATACATTAAAAGGTTATTATTCTGTTAACTCTGGCTTACAAAAACTACTAAATGGTTCTGGTCTAGTCGCTGTTATTAATATCTCTGGTCAACTGAGTATTCAAGTTGATTCACATAATAAAAGAGATATAATAATGAAACATAAAAACATGAACGCCGCGCTAATCCCACTTTTACTTGGAGCAGCTAGTCCAACAGCACTAGCTCAAGAAGCAGACCAAGTACAAGAAAGTGAAGTTGAAAAAATAGCAATCATTGGTAGCCGAGTTGCCGGCCGATCAGCTGAAGACTTACCTGTACCCGTAGATATTTTAACAGCAGAAGCATTAGCTAATACTGGTCAAACAGAAGTTGGTCGTATGCTCCAAGCGATCGCACCATCATTTAACTTCTCTAGCTCATCAATCAGTGATGGTAGCGATGCTTTACGTCCAGCAACTCTAAGAGGCCTAGGACCAGATCAAACCTTAGTATTGATTAATGGTCGACGTCGTCACCAAGCTAGTTTAATTCATATAAATACTTCTGTTGGTCGTGGTACAGCAGGTACCGATATGAATGCTATCCCTGCCGCATCCATTAAACGTATCGAAGTATTACGTGATGGTGCAGCCGCACAATACGGCTCTGACGCTATTGCGGGTGTCATTAACATTGTACTTAACGATGCTAGTGAAGGCGGTAAAGTTGCAGTATCTTATGGAGAATATTCAGAAGGTGATGGTGAAACTACCAACGTAGACATAACTAAGGGGTTTAACTTAGGAGATAATGGTTACTTAAATACAACCCTAAATTTTAGAGATCGTGGTTATACAAATCGCGCCGGTTTACATGGCTCATGTCAATTTTCAGGCTGCACTGATTTAGCTAATGGCAATGTATTATTAGGCGATGCTAGAGAAGCAACAGCAAGTCGATCAACCTTTAGAATAGGCGATGCTGATTCAAGCCAATTTGGTTTAACCGTTAATACCGGCTATGAATTAGGTGATGGTGAACTTTACGGTTTCCTCACTTACTCAAATCGAGATAATGAGTCTGCGGCATTTTTCCGCCATAACAACAACAATGGCGGTAATGCCCCATTACAAGATGGTGATGCGACTATCCCTAATGGATTTTTACCTAAAATAAATACTGATATACAAGATATTTCTTATAATTTTGGTTACCAAACACACTTTTCAGATGGTTCGTCACTAGATTTTTCTTATACCTATGGCCAGAACAATATTGATTATGTAACCAGTGACACCATTAACTCTTCTTATGCTAACTCATTACGTTATAACTCGAGTTTGAGCGCTGATGAGATTAGATCATCGATTCCACGTCAAGCTGCAGCTTATGGGTTAGAGTTATCGCTGCAAACGTTAAATCTTGATTATACTCAAGACTTTGATTTGTTTTCATTGGCTATGGGCGCCGAAATGCGAACAGATCAGTTTATAGTGACTGCGGGTGATGAGTACTCCTATAGAGACTATGATACCGATGCACAAGGCAATAGCTTATATCCTGATGATCGCTCTGCTGGTACTCAAGGTTTTGGTGGTACAGCACCTATGCAAGCGGTAGATGAAACTCGTGATGTTATCTCCTTTTATGTGGATGCAGAAACTGAAGTGACTGAAGACTTAATTGTTAGTGGCGCTGTTCGTTATGATGATTACCAAGGTTTTGGTGACAGTACTAACTTCAAACTAGCCGCTAATTGGTCAATAACTGAAGCGATAGCGATCCGTGGTGCTATGAGTACCGGTTTCCGTGCTCCGTCAATGCAACAACTTTATACTGATAATATTAGTACTCAGTTCCAAAACGATCCAAATAACCCTGGTGGCGATCAAATTGCCGTGCAAGTGGGTACTTTTCGCAATGACTCAAATCTAGCCAAAGCGATAGGCATCCCTGAATTAAAAGAAGAAGAAGCAACCAACTTTAGCTTAGGTACAGTAATTCATGTCACAGATGACATCAACTTAACCGTCGATTGGTATTCTATCGATATTGAAGACCGTATTGTGTTAAGTAACTCGTTAAAGCAAGGCTTGTCCCCTGCTTTAGATGCAGCATTAATCGCCTCAGGCGCCGGTGCTGGTCAGTTTTTCCTTAATGGTGCAGATACTGAAACGACAGGTATTGATATCATTGCTACATGGAATACTGAGTTATTAGGTGGTGACTTTAACTTAACGGCTGCAGCAAACTTTACTGAAACCGACGTAGTAAGTATTTATACACCGACAGGTAGTGCGCTGGGTGGTGTTGATCCTAGCGATGTTTTCTCAGAGCAAGCTATTTCAATCATTGAAGAGTGGCAACCACAAGATCGTATCAGCTTGAGTGGCTTTTATACTATCGGTGATTTGAGTATCAATCTAGCCTTTAACCGTTATGGTGAATATACCGTTACTGATGGTGGTCGACAAACCTACGGCGCTGAAGTGCTAACTGATTTACGTATTAACTATCAAGTAACTGAGAGCTTATCATTTAACGTTGGGGGTAATAACTTGTTTGATGTTTACCCTGATGAAAATACTATAGGTAACTCACGTTCAGGAACGATAGAAGATGCTAATGGTAATATTGTGGTAAGTAGCCCAGGGGTATTTACTTATTCACGTCGCTCGGCACCTTTTGGATTTAATGGTGCGTTCTACTATGCTGGCGCTGAATTTAAGTTCTAGCCTTATAAAATAAAAGTAAAACAAAAAAAAGCGTAGAGTAATCTGCGCTTTTTCTGTTTTGACACTTAATTTATCAAACTTTTATCTATTCAATCTACTCACAATTCAGATAATGCAGGCACCCTCACCCAACCTTCCATTAAAACTCGAGCACTACGGCTCATACTAACTTTTTTAACGGTCCAGTTATCATTCATACATTCAGCTTGTGCGCCGACTTTTAGCGTGCCTGATGGATGGCCAAAAGTTACTGCACTTCTTTCACCACCACCTGCTGCCAAATTTACCAGTGTGCCTGGAATAGCTGCGGCGGTACCAATAGCGACCGCGGCCGTTCCCATCATGGCATGATGTAATTTACCCATAGATAACGCGCGTACGTGTAAATCGATTTCACCCGCTGAAACATTTTTACCACTAGACGTAGTGTAATCCTGTGCGTGTGTAACAAAGGCAACTTTTGGCGTATGTTGACGGGCTTTAGCTTCTTCGATATAGCTAATTAAACCCATTTTTATCGCACCATATGCACGAATAGTTTCAAAACGAGAAAGCGCTGCCTCATCATTATTGATGGCGTCTTGAAGTTCTATACCGGTATAACCAATCTCTTCTGCATTTAAGAAAATTGTTGGAATACCTGCCATGATCATGGTCACTTTAAACGTACCAATATCAGGTACAACAAGATCATCTACTAAATTACCGGTAGGAAACATCGCTTCACTTGGATCTACTGGCGCAACAAAATCAACTTGTACTTCAGCTGCAGGGAAAGTCACGCCATCAAGTTCAAAATCACCAGTTTCTTGTACTGCACCGTTGGTGATGGGTACATGGGCAATAATTGTTTTGCTGATGTTTTTCTGCCAAATTCGCACTTCACAAATACCGTTATCAGGTATTCTATCTGCATTCACTAAGCCTGAGCTAATCGCAAAAGAGCCTACCGCCGCCGTTAAGTTACCGCAATTTCCACTCCAATCAACAAACGCTTTATCAATGGCCACTTGACCAAATAAATAATCGACATCGTGACCAGCTTGCTCTGATTTTTCTAATATAACTGTTTTACTGGTACTAGACGTTGCCCCACCCATACCATCGGTTTGTTTTCCGTAGGGATCAGGACTGCCAATAACACGTAATAATAAAGCATCCCGGGCACTGCCTGCCTGCTGACAAGTTTCAGGCAAGTCCATTAAATTAAAAAATACACCCTTAGAAGTGCCACCACGCATATAGGTAGCGGCAACTTTAATTTGGGGTAAATGTACTTGAGATTTATCTACTTGAGGAGCGTGAGACATTGCTTTATCCTTTATTTTTTCTATAAAAAGCAGCAAATAGAAACTATTTACTGCTTATAATTAAACCTGATTTTGATGTTTAAACGAATTATTTTTATATGAGATCAAGGCGGTCGCGCGGAATGTGTGCCTAGACATGAGCACGACCAACGAAGCTATCATCAAAAATAAACGTTTAAGCATTAGACTCCAAGAAATCGGTGGCAAACTTCTGTAACACGCCACCGCCATCGTAAACAGAAACTTCTTCTGCGGTATCTAAACGACATTTCACCGGAATTTCAACTACTTCACCGTTTGCACGTGTCATCACAACAATCATCGCTGCGCCTGGTGATGTCGTACCTACTACATCATAAGTTTCGCTACCGTCAATGTTATAAGTGCGACGTGTTTCGCCATTAGTAAATTCAAGTGGTAAAACGCCCATACCTACTAAGTTAGTACGGTGAATACGTTCAAAACCTTGTGAAACGATCACTTCAACTCCAGCTAAACGAACGCCTTTTGCAGCCCAATCACGTGAAGAGCCTTGACCGTAATCTGCACCCGCGATGATAATTAATGGCTGTTTGCGCTCCATGTAAGTTTCAATGGCTTCCCACATGCGTGATTCAGTGCCTTCAGGTTCGATACGTGCTAATGAACCTTGTTTAACTTCGCCATTGTCGTCACGACACATTTCATTAAACAATTTCGGGTTAGCGAACGTTGCTCTTTGCGTCGTTTCATGATCGCCACGATGCGTTGCGTATGAATTAAAGTCTTCTACGGGTAAACCCATTTTTTCAAGGTATGCACCTGAAGCACTATTTAACTGGATCGCATTTGATGGTGATAAATGGTCAGTGGTGATGTTGTCACCTAATACCGCTAAAGGACGCATTCCCTTCATAGTTCGAATACCTGCTAAGGCACCTTCCCAATAAGGAGGGCGGCGGATATAAGTACTCTTAGGATCCCAGTCGTATAACGGGCTTTCAGCTGGCTCAAACGCACCTAAATCAAACATTGGCGTGTAAATTTTCTTGAATTGCTCTGGTTTCACACAGGAAGCGACGATTGCATCGATTTCTTCATCTGATGGCCAAATATCTTTTAAGGTAATATCGTTACCGTTTTGATCTTGCCCTAAGATGTCTCTTTCAATATCAAAGCGCATGGTACCAGCAATGGCATAAGCGACAACTAATGGCGGTGATGCTAAGAACGCTTGTTTAGCATGCGGATGAATACGTCCATCAAAGTTACGGTTACCTGATAATACTGCTGTTGAGTATAAATCACGGTCGATAATTTCTTGCTGAATTTTAGGATCTAACGCGCCACTCATACCGTTACAGGTAGTACAGGCGTAACCGACGATACCAAAACCTAATTTTTCCATTTCAGAGAGCAGACCCGCCTCTTCTAAATAAAGCTTGGCAACTTTTGAACCTGGCGCAAATGACGATTTAACCCAAGGTTTACGGACTAAACCTAATTCGTTAGCACGTTTAGCTACCAGACCTGCAGCAACAACGTTACGTGGGTTTGATGTGTTAGTACATGACGTAATAGCCGCAATAATTACCGCGCCATCTGGCATGAGACCATTCGCTTCATCTTCTTTACACGCTGCTAGATCTTTAGCAATATCTTTCGAGACTAAATCAGCTGTCGCTAAACGACGGTGTGGATTAGAAGGTCCTGCTAAGTTACGACCTACCGTTGATAAGTCAAATTCAATAACACGCGGATATTCTACTTCTTTTAAGTCATCAGCCCATAAACCCGTGTGTTTTGCATACGTTTCAACTAAGGTTACTTGCTCTGGCTCGCGACCGGTAATTTTCAAGTAATCAATCGTTTGTTCATCAATGTAGAACATACCTGCCGACGCACCATACTCTGGTGTCATGTTTGAAATAGTTGCTCGGTCACCAATGGTTAACCCTTTAGTGCCTTCACCGAAAAATTCTAAATAAGCCGAAACAACTTTTTGGTTACGTAAGAATTCAGTGATTGCTAAGACCATATCGGTAGCCGTAATACCGGGTTGGCGTTTACCGGTTAACTTAACACCAATAATGTCAGGCAAACGCATCATCGATGGACGACCCAACATCACGGTTTCAGCTTCTAATCCACCGACACCAATAGCGATAACGCCCAAGGCATCAATATGTGGGGTATGGCTGTCGGTACCAACACAGGTATCAGGGAAAGCGACACCATCACGCGCTTGAATAACTGGCGACATTTTCTCTAAGTTGATTTGGTGCATGATGCCGTTACCGGCTGGAATAACATTAACGTTTTTAAACGCGGTTTTCGTCCATTCAATAAAGTGGAAACGTTGTTCATTGCGACGGTCTTCAATCGAGCGGTTTTTCTCAAAGGCTGCGGGATCAAACCCGGGTGCTTCTACTGCTAGCGAGTGGTCGACAATTAACTGTGTCGGTACCACTGGGTTTACTTTTGATGGATCACCACCTTGTTCAGCGATTGCATCACGAAGACCCGCTAAATCAACTAAGGCGGTTTGACCTAAAATATCATGACAAACTACACGTGCTGGATACCAAGGAAAATCAAGGTCTTGCTTAACGTCGATAATTTGCTTTAACGAATCAGTTAACATTTCAGGATCACAACGACGTACTAACTGCTCAGCAAGTACACGTGATGTGTAAGGTAATTTGGCGTAAGCACCTGGTTTAATGGTTTCGATAGCTTCACGCGTATCAAAAAAGTCTATCGTCGCGCCCTTCTCTTTATAGCCAGGTAGCGGTTTTCGGTATTGATAATTCATAAGTTAATCCAGGAGCTCTCTAACAAATAATGGTTAAATATCTTAAATTTTTGAAGCATTGATAATTCATAATCAGACGACGGAATTTGCTTTGAGTTCAAGGCGGACGATACGACGCATAGTTTACTATGCGAGTAACGGCCCAACGACGAAATCAGAGCAAATACCAAGTCTCTCCTACCTCTCAGATATAAGAGAAACTTTACGTGGTTCGCTGCCTGTGTAATCTGCACTAGGTCTAATTATACGGTTATTAGAACGCTGCTCCATTACATGAGCTGCCCAACCTGTTAAACGTGAACAGACAAAAATGGGTGTAAACAGTTTAGTTGGAATACCCATGTAGTTATAAGTAGACGCATGGAAAAAATCTGCGTTACAGAATAATTTTTTGGTGTCCCACATGAACTCTTCACAGGCCACTGAAATGTCGTATAACGAGGTATTGCCATTCTCAGTTGCTAATTTTTCAGACCATGCTTTGATGACGGTATTACGAGGATCTGATGTGCGGTAAATTGCATGACCAAAGCCCATAATTTTTTCTTTACGCGCTAACATGCCAGCCATTTGTTCTTTAGCATCCGCAGGTGAAGAGAATTTTTCAATCATATCCATTGCTGCTTCGTTAGCACCACCATGAAGAGGACCACGTAGCGTACCAATAGCACCGGTGATACAGGAGAACAGATCTGATAATGTTGATGCACAGACACGCGCAGTAAAGGTTGACGCGTTAAACTCATGTTCTGCATATAATATTAATGAAACATCCATTACACGCTTATGTTGCTCTGAAGGCTCTTCTTGGTTTAATAAACGTAAGAAGTGTCCACCCAATGAGTCTTCATCAGTCATACAGTCAATTTCAACACCATCATGTGAATACTTGTACCAATAGCACATGATGGCAGGAAAAGCGGCTAACAAACGATTTGCTGAATTGTTTTGCTCAGAAAAATCATTTTCAGGTTCAATATTACCCAAAACAGAACAACCCGTACGCATTACATCCATAGGATGAGTGTCTTTAGAGATAAGTTTTAATACCGCTTTTACCGCTGCTGGTAAGTCGCGCATTGACTTTAATTCTGACTTGTATGCATCTAATTGTGCTTGGTTTGGTAACTCACCATTAAAAAGTAGATAGGCTACTTCTTCAAAGGTTGAATTTTCAGCTAAGTCGGCAACATCATAACCACAATAAGTTAAACCAGAGCCTGACTTTCCTACAGTACACAAGGATGTTTCACCCGCGCTTTGTCCTCTTAGTCCTGCTGTATTTACTGGTTTGCTAGCGACACTTTTCTCTGTTGTTTTGGTCATTATGCTTTCCTCATTTGATAGTATTTATAAATTTTGTTGTTATCACTCTACTGACTATGGTGGTATTTATATCCGCTCTATTAGCCAGTAAAGTATTCATTTTATTATTTATTCTTACCTTCAAAGAAAAGCCTATCTAACTTTTGCTCATAGTCGTGGTAACCGAGGTAGTCATATAAATCCATACGCGTTTGCATGTTATCTATTTCAGCTTTTTGGTCACCATCATTTAATAGTGTTTTATAAACAGACTCAGCCGCTTTATTCATCGCACGAAATGCTGATAAAGGATAAAGCACCATCGCACAGCCCCACTCAGCTAATTGATCTTTATTCCAAAGCACTGTTTGACCAAATTCAGTAATGTTGGCTAATACAGGAACATCTAATGCTTGTGTAAATGCCCGGTAATGTTCTTCTGTTTTTACCGCTTCTGCAAAGATACCATCAGCACCCGCTACAACATAAGCTTTAGCACGTTCAATAGCAGCTTCTAGACCTTCTTGTGCAAAAGAGTCTGTACGAGCCATAATGAAAAAATCACTGTCTATTCTTGCATCTACCGCAGCCTTAATACGGTCAACCATTTCTTCTGTTGAGACGATTTCTTTATTAGGGCGGTGTCCACAACGTTTTTGTGCGACTTGATCTTCCAAATGAACCGCTGCTGCACCAGCTTTTTCCATATCACGAATGGTTTTGGCAATATTAAACGCCCCACCCCAACCGGTATCAATATCAACCAATAAAGGTAAGCTTGACGCGCCAGTAATTCTTTGTACGTCGGCGATAACATCATTAAGTGATGTCATACCTAAATCTGGTAAACCGTAAGACGCATTAGCAACCCCACCACCTGATAAATAAATAGCTTGATGGCCAAGTTGTTCAGCCATCATCGCGCAATAAGCGTTTATCGTACCCACTACTTGCAAAGGTTTATTATTTTCTAGGGCTAGTCGAAATTTTTTACCCGGTGAAAGTCTTTTAGTTAATTCTTTTGCTGACATCTTAGGTCTCCTCAGATTGTTGAGCTGCTTTTTGCAACGCTATTTTGTTTTCAATATTTTTACGTGATGCCGCAATATGGCGACGCATTAATAATTCGGCTAATTCTCCATCTCGCTCGCTGATCGCTTGGATAATATTTGAGTGTTCGGTAAAAGCACGCGTAGCTCTTGGACTATGCATTCCAAACTGACAACGATACATGCGTACTAAATGATATAACTGACCACAAATAAGGTTGATCAATTGTTGATTATGACTACCCAAAATGACTTTATAATGAAAATCAACGTCACCTTCTTCTTGGTAATAAGCCACACCATCTTGTAATGCTTTATCACCAGCATGTTGAGCCAACATATTTTGCATATCCGCGATTTCTTTATCAGTCATATTTAATGCAGCTTGTCGACACGCCATACCTTCAAGTGCTTCGCGGGTAATGTATAACTCAAGTAATCCTTCAATGGTACAATCAACTACCCGTGAGCCAATATTAGCCTTACGTTCTATCAAGTGACATTTCTCAAGACGATTTAACGCTTCACGTAAAGTCGAACGGCTTATTTCATAACGTTTGGCAAGTTCAGGTTCACTGATTTTGCTACCCGCAGCCATATCACCTTCAACAATGGCATGTTGAAGTTGTTCAAAGACTTTATCGGACGTAGTAACTGCCGTCTTTTTTGTTGGGTTTTGTAAAAGCATAATATTTTGTCAAACCTAAATAGGTACTTATCGAATTAACATCATTGTCGACAAACATAACGATATATATCAATAATATCTTACATTAAGATTTAATCAAGATTATTTAGCAAGAATTGTCGACAATAAATATAAAGAGTTAGCGGTAAGTATAAAATTTTTAAAGCGGAGATAGTGATAAGTACAGAGTAAAGAGCTGACTTTACTCTGCTACGGAGATTAAAGGATAAATTAACTTAGCTATCAATAAACTAGTTAGTAGAGAAAACCTCAGATAATGTATAAATATAGTAATTAAAATGAGGAATTAGACTGATTTAAAAATTCAACCTCTTCCACCGTAGAGTCTCTGTTTAAAATAATATTACGATGCGGATAACGACCAAAGCGTTCAATAATCACTTTATGTTTTAATTCAAATTCCAAATTATTAGCAATACCATTGGCTTTATAAAGTGCTACCGCTGTTTCATAAATAACTAATAATTCACTGTGCATAAAAGGTATATACAAAAAACTTCTCTCGATTGGGCTAAGTTTTTTATCTTCACCCAACGTAATAGCTTCTTGTGCTAGTACTAAAGCGATACCATCATAAGCGATTGCTCGTGGAGTATCTCGATACATATTCCGTGAAAATTGATCCAATACAATGATTTCGGCCAATCGTCCTGAGGCTGTTTCACGCTAATGCACTAATTCACCTTGTTTTGCTACTTCATTTATTACTAGAAATTTATCTGTAATCTGATTATCAAACGATGTTTCTTTAATCCACCAACGAGCAGGCTCTATTTCTTTAAACCAAAAATCGATAAATTCTTGAACTATCATTTTATTTCCCTTTTTTTATTCTATTCTATCCTAGCTAGTTAGTTAGTTAGCCTAAATAAAGATTATTAATATTTATTATTATGTAATTAGCGTTGCTGATATAACTTTAAAGGTAATCCTTTGGGATCACTAAAGAAGGTAAAATGTTTACCGGTATACTCATCGACTCTAATTGGTTCAACGTCAATACCAAATATTGGCAAACCTACTCTACGCTTTCAACATTAAACGCTAAATACCTGAGATTTTGAGCTTCTGGAAAACTTGGTCTGTGTGGGAAATCAGGTAGCGCTAAATCTAATTTAAATGGATCTTGTACCGCTCTATAATTTCCTACGATAACTTTTAATCCTAAAATTCGGATATAAAAGTCTTTTGAGCTATTATCAGAGTAGATAATAGCTAAATGATAAATGTCTTTTAACACGTTCATTTCCTCATTATTTAGTCAATTAATACTTAGAGCAATTAAACTCATTAAGTGATGTATTTTAAATGGCTAAAAAATTAGTATTACTGACTAAACAGCTAAAATATTAAAATAGTTATTTTTCATAAGAGGATAAATCTATTAGTAGTTTAAACCATGCTTGTTTCTCACAGGTCCAGATATACATATTTGGTTGAATGACTATAATATCTTCTAAAGTACTGGTTGATATTTTTTGACACTAACAGTAATGACTAGCAACAACCATAACTAGCGTAGCGAATAATTGATAGATCACTTGCCCATAATTACAAGCGCCTTTAACGGGATAGTTAATTTTATTTACGTTACTTCCTTGTTGTATTTCAATGTAACATCAATGATACATCAGTCAATATTAGACAATACTACTATAAAATGAAAAGCAAACGCTACCAACGTAAAAATATAAACTAAACACCAAACACTAAAATCACCACTAAATAAAAAGCAAAAAAAACCCACGCAATATTTACATATTGCGTGGGTTTTCTCATGTAAGCCATTAACTCTTTAATCAATTAAAAGAAAATGGCATCCCTAAGGGGATTCGAACCCCTGTTACCGCCGTGAAAGGGCGGTGTCCTAGGCCTCTAGACGATAGGGACACAGAACTAGCTAAACGCTATTTCAGAACATACTTAATTTTTTATAAGTCTAAGTAACTTATTAATGCTCCTCCTGTATATTCCTTTAAATAAGAAATTAGAAGTGGCATCCCTAAGGGGATTCGAACCCCTGTTACCGCCGTGAAAGGGCGGTGTCCTAGGCCTCTAGACGATAGGGACACA
>CAJWZC010000027.1 GCA_913049915.1 uncultured Colwellia sp. | reverse complement strand
GCATGGCATCAATAAAGAATATAGGCTCATCAACAGCTTGTGTTTTTAACTTGGTGTATTTCTCAATAAAATTAGCTTATTTTTCTTTATCAAATTTATGAGGTACACCTTTAGGGGACTTGTAGCTAAAATTGTGCTGATGGAGCCACTTATTCAAACCTGAAATAGAAAAACGGATCTTATGAATTTTCCATATGTACTCAATTATTTCGTAAGCATAGCGCTAAGTATTTTGCATAATATGAGCAACAACATCATCCGTTTGCGCTTGGCTCAAGTAAGGCTGAGAGCACGCTTTTTAGGAGCTAACTTGTTTTTACTTACATAATCTCAATATGTCTACAAATGGTAGTTTCATGAAGTCGTAATGCTTGAGCAATCATTGTTGTTTACCAACCTTCAAAGCGCAGTAAGACCGCTTTAATGCGATCTCGAACACGGCCATCACGACTTGTGTCGTGAAGTGCTTCAAGATCTATTTTTTCTTTGGTGGTCAGATTAATACTTTTGATGAGGGATATCATGATCCTCATCATTGTATAAATCAAGCACCTTCATTAATCATGGGTATATTCGCTTTAAATCAGTAGTGACTGCCTTACAATTTTTCTAGGGCAGGTACTTCATCCAATTACACACCATATGAACAATACAGAGTTGAACTTGGATTTGAAGGAATATTGTATTAATTGCTTCAGGAAAACCTTTAAGGTTATCAACGCAAGCAATTAGGATGTCATTTACGCCTAGGTTTTGAAGCTTAGTCATTACGTTTAACTAGAATTTAGCCCCTTTGTTCTCGATATTCGTATGCCTAATAGTTCTTTATGACTTTCAGTGTTAAGCCCTAAAGCAAGATAGATAGCTTTATTGTTTACGTGTTTATTTTGTCTGGTTTTTATGACTAAAAAGTCAAAATAAACAATAGGATAAACTGAATATAAAGGTCAGGCTTGCCACTCTATGACTTGCTCTATCAGGGTATTGGTGATGCGAGATATCAACGCAGGTGAAATACCAACATCATACCTCTCTTTGAACGTATCAAGTCTTCCTCGAGTTGTCATGTCTTTAGTGTACAAGTATAATATTTTACCGTCTATTGACGTAAATCGCGTTTGGTACTTTGGTATTTATGTTGGCTCAAAACTTCCTTCTTTATCGTGTAGTACTTTAAGGTTAGCTTGTTCATTTTCGGTACGAACAGGCTTCGAGGAGTAGCTATTTTGGCTATTATTAGTGGTGGATTGCCACGAAGTGCATAATCAAGATGTTCTACAAGATAACCGTTTAAGGCCGCTTCAACGGTTATCTTGGTTGATATTTTACGAAAGTCGGTTAAGTTTTGCTAAGATTTAATATCTTTGGCTGTTTGCTTAGCAAATACTCCTAGTTCTTTTTTATCAATAGACTACCTATCCTAAACCCTATATGGGTATTAATGATAGGCAGTTACACAGAATTTATTGTAGGATCTCGATAGTTTGTACTTCTCATTTAAATTATTAAAGAAATACAGCAAAAATAATAATGGCTTAATCACATTTAATATTATTATTATTATTTCGATCTTGGTCCCTACCATCACCGTTAATGTCAACACTAAGGTATGTTCGACCAGATAGCGATAAAGTAACTGCTCGAGAATATTCATTGTTGCCTTGTGGGCAATAACTGAACCTTCCATCACTGTTATTTGCTAATTGACCACTGGGCGAATAAGTTACAACCTTTGAGGGGAATTGTAGTTTGTCATTGTAGCTAATAGCTTCTCTTTCTTTAATCAACCCATCATTAGTGATAACTCCTATTCTTTCTGCCCAGTTATTATTATCAGCACAGGTATCATCAGCAGCCAATGGACATAATGATACTTGGGCACCAGAATTTATGGCAGCATTACGAGTGGTCATTAATAAACGTTGAATTTCTGAAACTTCGTTATCTACTCGCATTTGCAAGGTAAAACTATTTAAGCCTGGGATAGCAATTGAAAAGGCGATACCAGCTATAGCAATAGTCACCAGCACTTCTATTAGTGTAAAACCAAGTACTTTATGTTTTAATTGTGTCAGATTATGTCGAGGAGTAGGGCTTTGAAGCCCTACTGATTTTTGCGAAGTTTTTTGATGTAATTGATTTTTTAAGTTTGTGTACTGCATTTTACCAACCAAACCATAACGAAGGACATTAGACTATAGTTTATAGCATTTTATTATGTGTGCTGCCATATGAAAATTTACATACTCTGTTGTTATGATCTGATAACAATCTGGTAGCAGCCTGATAATAATCAGATATATATCTAATATCTCACCACACTTTAACTATTATAGTTCGGCACTTGGAACGCTTGTAGGGCTGATATGTTCAATTGGATAGCAGCCTAGTATTTTAATGAAATTAGTGTGAGGGGTAATGTCGTTAATAGCCTCTTGTAAGGCAAAGCTCTTTAAGTTTGCTTCTACATCTATATAAAACATTTCTTCCCAAGGTCGTCCTTGAATAGGGCGAGACTCAAGCTTACACATGTTAATACCTTTTTCTTTGAGTACTAATAAGCATTCAACTAATGCACCCGCTTTTTGTCCTGTAGACAAAATGATAGCTGTTTTAGCTGGTATTTGTTCTGCTACGTCAACCGCTTTACGAGCAACTAAAATAAAGCGTGAATGGTTTTCCGTTTGATTAGCAATAGATTGTTCTAAGGCATGTAACTGATAGAGTTGGCCACCTTCTTCGCTACCTATTACCGCTATAGTATCGTCTTGTAATTCAGCTACTTTTGCCATGGCATCAGCAGTACTATCGCAATATTCAATACGAATATTATTTTGCTTATCTAAAAAATTACTACATTGTGCAAAAGGCTGTCCGTGAGCATAAATAGTTTTTATTTTATCTAAGCTCGTATTAACCGAAGTTAACAGGCAATGCTCTATTGGCTGAGTAATTTCACCAACGATTGATAGGTTAGTATGCTGAAGTAAGTCATAAACTTCGTTAATACTACCAGAGCTAGTGTTTTCGATTGGTAGCATACCGTAATCAACTTTACCCGATTCTACTTGCTGTAATATACCGTAAAAACTTTGACAACCTGATTCGATTATTTTCTCTGCTCGACGTGAAAAATATCGATGACTGGCGAGATAACTATATGAACCTTTATCACCTAAGAATGCGACACTAACGGTTGGCACTTGAATATCAGGGTTTGCTAAGCTCTGTAAGTATGCTTGTTGATTTAATACCGAATCTTCAATAATGGTTTGGAATATACTAGTAACATAGTGAGCATCTAAGCCTAAACTTTTACCGTGTTTGATTAAGCGTATTAACAGCTCTTGTTCGCGTTGTTGATCGCGAATAGGACGAATTTGTTGTACTTTACTCTTTGCCACCATCAGTGTTAACGCGCGACGTTTAGCAAACAAAGCTAATAAATCTTGATCTAAAAGCGTTATTTCTTGGCGTATTTCATTTAAATCTAACTTTTCGCTCACTTGTTAACCTTTTTATTATTAATTGATAGGTACTTTGATTAGGCACTTTTAATAGTTACTCTAGCTAGCTTAGCTAAATAGTGTCAACTGTTTCTTTAGACGTTTTTTGTTTAGGAGTATTCGTTAAGGAATGCATTGCAATACTATGGTAAAGCTACAAAAGGTGGCAATGACCCATACTATTGACCTTAATGGACTGATATCCAACAAATAGAAGATATTATATAACAATCTTGCAATAACATGAACAACAGCCAATACCACTATTTCTTGTTGGATATTACCTGTTGCCAGCGCTAAAATAATGGCAGGGGCAAAAAGAATGACTGATTCAAAAGCATTTTGATGTGCCGCTAAAGCACGTGCACCAAATCCAGTTAACTTGCTTTGTTGCTCCCTTGGGTGGTTATTATTATAGCCACCAAGTTTAGCCATAGCATAAGCTACCGGTCCTTTTGCTAGTATTGGTAAAAGCAGAGCTAAAAATAAGCAAACAATTAAAATAGTCATGTTATCTCTTTATTTTTTTGTGTAAGTTAAATGATTTTTTATTAAGTTATAGAGTGTCTAATTTAATAGCTAAGTAATGTTAGCTTATAATGCGTTTTACCAGGTAAAAAGGGAGAAGCTATACCTTGTTCCCAGTCACTATGCCCTATGCCATAATATGGGCTCCAAGGGTGGCCTGATTGGCTAGTTGGCATATGAAAGATACCATTTTCTTCGTAACCAGGTGATACCACCATACGTTCAGACGCACCAAAGGCTTTCCCTTGTACTCGCGGCATATAGCTATCCCCTGCTAATGCCTTACTAGGCATATCTAACCAATAGTTTAACAAGGGTAATGCACTACTTAATGGGTGTTTTATTTCAGATGTATTTTGTTGACCCCAAGTCGCAGACTCTAAAGGTTGCTCAATAGACATATCTGAAATGGTTAACTCTAGTGCTTTAGTAAATACATCCTGCCAGCTATTTTCACCTAGCACCATAAAATTTTCTGGTTGCTCATTAATTAATTGCCATAATGGTACTTCTATTTGATGGCGAATACTTTTGAAATTAAAAGCCTTATCAATATTTATTAAACTATCTTGCAAATCCAAAAAGATACTATCTCTTAGATTTATTCTAAAGTTACGCACTAAACGGTAGCTGACAGAGTCTACACTTGCTCTTAATTCTTTGGTATTTTCTAATAGGCTACGCACTTGTACAAAACTATCTTCTTGTGCCAGAACTTGTTTGGTTAAAACTATATCAAGAATAAATTGCTGCCAGCGTTGTAAAAACACTGCTTCATCATCTAAGCCTATTTTAAGAAGAGAGTGTTCATTAAAGTTTTCTAGAGCAAGTAAATTATCTCTAATCTGCTTTGATCTAGCCCCTAATGCATAGCCACCATTACCAAGTTTTTTAACCATATCACCGCCAATAACGCGAGAGTTTGCTGTCCATAATCTTTTATTTTCTGGGTTCTTAATCTGCGGGTATTGTGTTGGCGTTAAATAACCTTGCCAGCTGTTTTCTCCTGAGCTCCATGATTGTGGCGTTTCACCAATATCGCCTTTTTTGGCAGGGATTGGTCCCATAATTGTCCAACCAATAGCTCCACTTTTATCCGCTACCAGCATATTTTGAGAAGGAATACCTGAGCGAGCGGCAATATCAAAAGCCTGTTCGACTGTTCTTGCTTGTTCTAACTCGACAGCAGTTCCATTAACTGCCTCTTTATCATGTGCGACCCATCTATAGGCAAGTAATTTTCCTTGATGGTTTTTACCAATAACAGGGCCCCAAATGGTATCTGTAACGGTAATTTCTTGTGCTTTTTGATCCTTTATCGCGATCACTTGTTTGTGACGGATGAAATCTTTAAAGCCTGCAGGTGTTAAATATTGACTGTTATCAGTATTAGTGGTCAATAAAATAACATCACTATAATCGCCTAAACTGTTGGTAAAACCCCAAGCTATATTACCATTACTACCTATTACCATATTGGGAGTACCTGGCAAGGTGGCGCCAGTTACTTTAATTTGTTCTATTGCTGTGTTCGAGCCTACTGTTTCTGAATTATTAGTTTGGGACTGTGGATATTCAAAAGAAGCGCGAAACCAAGTATTAGGTACACGAATGCCAAGGTGCATATCATTAGCTATTATTGCGCTACCGGTAGTCGTTAAAGCTCCTGATACAGCCCAACTATTAGAGCCGGGTAAATGATCACCTTGATATTTATTTTCATTACTATCAACTAATGCGGTCGCTTTACTATAGCTGTTATCTTTAGCTTCTGTATTTAAGCTAGATACTGAGGGCCAGACATTTAAAGGCATAGACGCTTGAGGATAATGACTGTCATCTATAGCAGCATCCCAGATACTACCTTTTGGATCTAAAAATGCGTAAACGTCACTAGATAAAACAGCTTTCATTAAACCTAAGGTACGCTCGCGTCTACCATCATGATATTGAAGGTCTATGTACATACTAAAAATTGTTAGAACTGAATCTTCTTCACTCCATTGCACAGGTTCCTGTTGAAGAAGGAGGTACTCAAACGGGGATGAGTTTAAGTATTTTAGTCCTTGGTTGACTCCTCTAGTATACGCTTTAATTAATTCAAGTTGCTTTTGAGGTAGTTGAGCAACTATAACTCTTGCTCTGTCTCGAAAGCGATGTCTACGAATAGATTTATCATAATCTAGGGCTAGAGGACCAAATAAACTTGCTAACTCACCAGCAGAATTGCGTCTTAGTAAATCCATTTGAAAGAATCTTTCTTGCGCATGAACAAAACCTAAAGCAACGGCAATGTCATTTCTGTTTTGGGCCTTTATTGTCGCTATACCTTGCTCATCTCGCTCAATGATTGCTGATTTTTTTAAGCCAAAAACTGTTTTTTTTCCATCGAGTATTGGCAGAGCGCTATCAACTTTACTGTAAAGCCAAGTTGATGCTGTTGCTATAACTAATAAACTAATAAGTAGAAAGCTAAAGAGTAGTTTTTTAAATTTTTTCATAGGAAAAGAAGTTAACAAAAAGAGATAGAGCAGAATAACGTAAAATGCTCTTGGAGAATATTCTTAGTTGACATTTTTTATCAAAAATCAGTATGTAGATAAGGAGGCGTTATAAATATTGGGGAGGAAATGATTAACTTATCAAATAGACAGACAGTCAATATCAGCATAGTTTTATAGGTATAGCATAAATATAAGCTAATGAAATGGGCACGTTAAAATTCTAGGATATTAACTAAAGTTAATCTTAGTAGTACATTTTTTCTTTATTTGCGTACTTTCAGTAGTTGATACAGACGATTTAGTCATACTGTCATTACTAGGGATAGTAAAGTATGAAATAAGCTGATGTAATTTATCATTAAAAAGCATAGTACTAGTAAAGAAATCATTAGATTTATTAACTATATCTATTGTTAATTTTGCGCTTTTTTTATTAAATAGAGCAGGATTAGATATAAACAAGCCGATAGATAAACTATTGCGTACTTCACGTGCGGCGCTAATTATATCGTAGTTATTAAACGTATTTGTTAGCGCAGTAGTTACATTTAAATGTTGTACTTTAACGGTAGGAGTGGCATTAGCTGGACAAATAGAGGTTAATGTTACGAATGTTATAATAAAATTGATTAATAACACTTTAATTGATTTCATTGCTTAGATCCTTTTTAGCTATGCAGCCATATTTTACTGTGTCGCTCAAGTATTTTATATTACTCAATTTTTACTCTAAGTGTTGTTTAACAAATATGCTAGCCAATTGAGACAGGCTGCTTCTTTCACACGTTAGATGGCTTATAGCTTTTAAATGAACACTTCAAAGTAAAACTGGTAGTGATTAAACATAAGTATCTTTTTCATTAGAACAGTCAAACAGAATAAATACTTCCTATTATTTAAAACGGTAATAATATACTTGTACAAGTGACTACAGTCGTTTTTAGGGTCTGATTTCTCCTCATAAAGAAAAACTGCCGTTATGGTTTATTCTCCATAGCGGCAGTTTCGACTATTTTAAGCACTGATTTTACCATAACGAGGTATTAATTAAGCTGATGCTTTTTTTCTAAGCGATATTGATGTAATAAAGGCTCTGTATAACCATTTGGTTGTGCTACACCTGAAAATATTAACGCTGCAGCGGCTTTAAAAGCAATGTTATTGGTAAAGTCATTACTCATCGCTTGATAGCCACTATCGCTAGCGTTTTGCTTATCAACAATACGTGCCATTTTCTCTAAACTGGCTTGCACTTGCGCGGTTGTACAAATGTTATGTGTAAGCCAATTAGCAATATGTTGGCTAGAAATACGTAAAGTGGCTCTATCTTCCATCAAGCCGACATTATTTATATCAGGTACTTTAGAGCAGCCTACGCCATCATCTATCCAGCGAACGACATAACCTAAAATTCCTTGGCAGTTATTGTCCAACTCATCACTAATTTCTTGGTTTGTCCAATTAGTATGTTTTGCCAGTGGAATAGTTAAAATATCATCTATGTTAGCTGGCGTACGCTTGGTAAGTTGTTTTTGTAAATCAAACACATTGACTCTATGATAATGTAAAGCATGTAGTGTCGCCGCTGTAGGTGAAGGCACCCAAGCAGTATTAGCACCCGCTTCAACATGGTTTATTTTAGTTGCCAACATGTTCGACATCTGATCAGGAATTGGCCACATACCTTTACCAATTTGTGCCTTTTGACTAAATCCACAAGCAAGGCCAACATCAACGTTGTTGTCTTCATAGGCTCCTATCCAAGGTGTTAGCTTTATATCAGCTTTTCGGGACATTGGTCCTGCCATCATTGAAGTATGAATTTCATCACCGGTTCTGTCTAAAAATCCAGTATTGATAAAGACTACCCGATCTTTAGCAGCGAAAATACAGTTTTTCAAATTGATACTGGTACGTCTTTCTTCATCCATTATACCCATTTTTACCGTGTTTTTAGGTAATGATAATGCCGTTTCTACACGAGAAAATAAGGTGTCAGCAAAAGCTACTTCTTCAGGACCATGCATTTTAGGTTTAACAATATAAATAGAACCTTCACTGCTATTGCTATATTCGCTATTACCTTTCAAATCATGCAAAGCAACTAAGCTGGTGACCATTGCATCAAGTATGCCTTCAGGTACTTCGTTTCCTTGATTATCGATAATGGCATTGTTTGTCATTAAATGACCAACATTGCGGATAAACATTAAACTACGGCCTTTAAGGATAACGTTATCGCCATTAAGAGTCTGGACACTTAAGTCTTTATTCATGGTGCGGGTTATCGTTTGACCATTTTTATTTAACGTGGCAGATAATTTTCCCGTCATAAGCCCTAACCAATTTCTGTAGGCTAATACTTTATCTTCACCATCAACAGCAGCGACTGAATCTTCACAATCCATAATAGTAGTTAAAGCTGATTCAAGTACTATATCGCTTAGGCTCGCAGCATCTTCTTTACCAATAGCGCTATCATCATTGAACAATAAATTAAGGTGTAAACCATGATGGGTAAACATCATAGACTCAGGCTTATTTATACTGCCAGTAAAGCCAATGAATGCTGATGGATTTTGCAAAGGGGTTTGTTGACCGTCAGCTAAACTAACCATCAATTGTTGTTCAGTTAAGTGATAGCTAACTGCTTGACTATGATTACCTTTAACAAGTGGAATGACTTGGTCTAAATAGTCTTTAGCAAATTCGATAACCTTTTTACCACGAATAGGATTATATTTTTTACTTGGCTCTGCACTATTTTCATGGCTTATTACATCAGTACCATAAAGTGCATCGTATAAACTTCCCCAGCGGGCATTTACGGCATTTAAGGCAAAACGGGCATTCATTATAGGTACCACAAGTTGTGGCCCAGCCATCAATGCTAATTCATTATCAACATTACAGGTATTGATATTAAAATCATTTACTTGGGGTATAAGGTAGTTAATGTCTACTAAAAAATTTTTATAGTGTGAAAAGTCAAGTGGTTTGTTATCTTGGTGATAAGTATCAATACTAGCTTGTAAGGCATCACGCTTTAATAAAAGCTGCTTATTTTTAGGACTCAGCTCATCAATTATACTAGAAAACTGTTGCCAAAAATGTGCAGAACTAATCGATGTGCCAGGCAATGCTTCATATTCAATAAAATCAAAAAGACACTGACTTACTGTTAAGTTCTCTATCGTTACTGTCGCTGACATTATTACTTCACCTTATTTTCAAAAACTTGTGTTAGACCAAATGGATTAAAGCATCAAGAATATTTATGTAAAATTTTTTATTTCTAGCGTCATTTCAATGACAGTGTAGCCAAAAAAACGTAGAAATAACTATTAGTGATAATCCTATGGCTTATTATCACTGCTGGCAATAGTACTTTAGGGTTTAAAAAGGCAGCAGTACAAGGTCATAAGTAATAATTAATTTTTAAGTTACTGTAAAATATGATTTAAGTAGGCTTAATGATGAAGGGAAAGTACAGTGATTCATATTATTGTACTTTATGATAAACATCATTCATATTATGAATAACGCTCGGTATAATCTTAGTTTTATAAGCTTTAGTAAAATAACTTCTGCAATAAAGGTATCAACCAAGGGCTGATTAGTGCGGTGAGCACAGCGGATAAAATTAATGCAACAGAGCTGTATGCACCATGCTCTGCACTCTTACGTACCAGTACCGCGGTACCAATAACATGACTAGCACTACCAATGGCTAGTCCCTGAGCTTTAGCTGAATTAACGCCAATGAAGCTGAGCCATTGAGGACCGAGTAATGCACCAAATAAACCAGCAATTAATATCGCAAAAGCTGTAATGGAGCTATCACCATGCAATTGTTCTGTTAAGGTAATACCTATCGGAGTTGTGACTGATTTTAATGACAAGGCGACCGCTATTTCAGGAGCTTTTATCAACCACATAGCGAGCATAAAGCTGACGATAATAACCACTACAATACCCAAGATTAAAATAGCGGTCATTTCTCGCCAATAGAAGCGTATTTGCTTGAATTGCTGGTAAAGTGGCAAGCCCAGGGCAACAATAGCTGGCTCGAGCAAAAGATTAAGTAGTTGAGTTTTCTCGCTATATTGCTGATAGTTAATCTCAGTTAACAGTAACAAAGGTACCAATATGCTAATAGTGAACAGCATAGGGTTTAACCATATGTATTGCCATTTTTGTTGGCAAGCGGCCGCAAATTGATAGGTTGTTATGGTAAGTAAGGTGATAACTATACTGGCCAATAGTGGGGTATTACTTATGAAAGTAGTCAGCATTATTTTGAATCTATCGTTGTTTTACTTTGGTGATTATCTGGGGTTATTAAAAACCGTTCGCTCAAGTAACCAATAACTGTTAGTAAAATAAATGTTGTACTAAAAATAACGACTACTAGTGCAAGGCCATGTTGTTGAATCAGCTCGAAATGATTGATAATCCCCATACCAGCAGGTACAAGGCATACGCCCATATGCTTAATAAACCATTGATTAGTTTTGGTTACCTTTTCAATACTGAACCAATTGAGTTGTAAAAAAAGCGCGTAAATAATCATGCCGTATAAACTGGCTGGTAAAGCCGCTAATAAATAATTAGCGAGCTTACCTAGCAGTAAGCTTATACTGATGACAAAAATGGTATAAAGCACATTATTCATAGTTAATTATATATTCTCCTGGCATTTAAGGGCTGCAGCAATAACGAGCTGTCGAAACCATATGTGGCTAGCATCATGATGAAGCAAAGGGCTCCAGATCATTTTTAATTCAATATCAGGGATATCAAAAGGTGGTTTTACAATAGTATAATTACTGTCATTCTTATGTAATTGCGCCGCTTTTGTCGGTAAGGTCGCAATTAAGTTATCTTCATAAGCTAGCTGCATAGCAACATGATAATTACGGGTAAAAACCTTTATGTCACGCTTTTTACCTAAGCGGGCAAGGGCTTCATCAACCCAGCCTAATTTCTGAACATCTTTAGGGTCCATGCCGACACCAACACCAAAGCCTGTTTTTGAAACCCACACATGTTTTGCACCTAAATAAGCATTTAAATTAAATTTACTTACTAATGGGCTATCGGCACTTAATAAACATGAGAAAGAGTCACGCCAAATAGCTTTTTGGTGGAAAGATTGTGGTAATTCATCAAAGCGATTAATCGCCATATCAATTTTACCCGCTTCAACATCATGGAAGGTCACATCACTCGGAGTCATTATATCAAGAGTAATGTTAGGTGCAACTTCATTCAAGGCCTTTAATAGAGTCGGAATTAAAGTTGATGCGGCATAATCACTTGCCATTATTCTAAAAACCCGTTGACTCTTTAATTCGTTAAACTCTTCTTCACCTTGTAATGCTTCTTCTAATTCAAGCAATATCTTACGGATGCTAGGTGCTAAACCTCGAGCACGCTCTGTAGGAACCATACCGTCAGAAGTACGTACTAAAATAGGGTCGTTAAATAAAGTTCTAAGTCGTTTTAAGCCATTACTCATTGCTGGTTGCGTAATGTTAAGTTGGCTTGCTGCCCGGGTAACATTTTTCTCTCGCAACAATACGTCTAAATAAATAAGCAAGTTCAAATCAATTTTAGAAATATTCATATCATTAATGGCTCTGTAAATAAATATAAGTGAGATAGATATAAGCTAAATGTAAGGCTAATTCAATGAAATTTTACCTTTTGAGCAATATAAAGTAGCTAGTTATAGAAAAAAATGGGCATTTTCATTCACTGCGTGAATGGTGACCATAAATATTATATATTTCAAAAATACTACTGTGATAGGGTATTGTTTTTGTAGTCCAGTATGAAAGCTTACTTTCTTACAGTCATCTTGAGGTTCAACCTCTGATTCAATGTCTCTAAGTCGAAAGTTAAATAACTAAAACTAATACCTAGTAATAACTACTAATTAATCTACAGCAAGACTTTTGGAGAATGTTATGTCTAACTATCAAAGTGCAATAGAAGCAGTTCAAGCGATTAAAGCAAATGCAGGAAGTTCTTGGGATGCTATAAACCCAGAATCAGTTGCACGTATGCGTGCACAGAATAAATTCAAAACTGGTTTAGAGATTGCTCAGTATACAGCTGACATTATGCGTAGAGATATGGACGCGTATGATGCTGATAGCTCACAGTACACACAATCTCTAGGTTGCTGGCACGGTTTTGTTGGCCAACAGAAAATGATTTCTATTAAGAAGCATTTTGATGGCAAAACAGATCGTCGTTACTTATACCTTTCGGGTTGGATGGTTGCTGCACTGAGAAGTGAGTTTGGTCCTCTTCCTGATCAATCTATGCACGAAAAAACCTCAGTAGCTTCTTTGGTTGCAGAGCTTTACACTTTCCTACGTCAAGCTGATGCACGTGAACTAGGTGGTCTTTTCCGTGAACTAGACGCTGCTGCTCAAACTGACAAAGCTGCTATCCAAGATAAAATTGATAATCACGTTACTCACGTTGTACCAATTATTGCTGATATTGATGCTGGTTTTGGTAATGCTGAAGCGACTTATCTAATGGCTAAGCAAATGATTGAAGCGGGTGCTTGTGCGCTTCAAATTGAAAACCAAGTTGCTGATGAAAAGCAATGTGGACATCAAGACGGTAAAGTAACTGTTCCTCATGCAGATTTCCATTCTAAGATTCGCGCATTACGTCATGCTTTTTTAGAGCTAGGTATAGACAATGGTATTATCGTTTCACGTACTGACTCTGAAGGTGCTGGTCTTACTAAAGAAATCGCAGTTGTTAAAGAGCCAGGCGATCAAGGTGATATATATAACTCTTTCTTAGATGTTGAAGAAATTGACGTATCACAAATGGCTGAAGGTGATGTATGTTTCAACCGTGACGGTAAACTTGTTCGTCCTAAGCGTTTACCTTCAGGTTTATACCAATTCCGTCAAGGTACTGGTGAAGAACGTTGTGTATTTGATAGCATCGAAGCAATTAAAGCGGGCGCTGATCTTCTATGGATTGAAACGGCTACACCAAGCGTTGCTGATATCACGGCAATGATGAACGAAGTGCGTAAAGAAATCCCGAATGCTAAGCTTGTTTACAACAACAGCCCTTCATTTAACTGGACGCTTAACTTCCGTCAACAAGCATATGATGCAATGGTTGCTGCTGGTGAAGACGTATCTTCTTATGTTCGTGCCGATTTAATGAATGCTGATTATGATACTTCTGAATTATCTGCAAGAGCAGATGAAAAAATCCGTACTTTCCAATCTGATACATCACGTGAAGCCGGTATTTTCCATCACCTAATCACGCTTCCTACTTATCATACAACAGCATTATCTGTTGATAACTTGGCTAAAGAGTACTTTGGCGATGCAGGTATGCTTGGTTATGTTGAAGGTGTTCAACGTAAAGAAATCCGTCAAGGTATCGCCTGTGTTAAACATCAAAACATGTCAGGCTCTGACATGGGTGATGATCACAAAGAATACTTTGCGGGTGAAAATGCTCTTAAAGCCGGTGGCGCTAACAATACGTCTAACCAATTTTAATAGTAACTCGTTCAATTAGACTTTCCTAATTGAATAATAAAAATCAGCTATTAAGGCTAATGCCGGTCAGTTAATACTCTTTAGTACCGATTGAACGATCATTGAGCTCCTCTATAAAGGCTTCTAAGTTTACTTAGAAGCCTTCGTTTTATACCATTTCCCCTAAAGCCTAGGTGTACTGTCAAAAGTTACACCTAAAAAATTCAAAGCTAAGCCTAGCTATTATCTTTAGCGCTGTTTAAGTAAGCTTAATTAATCCAAATGGTATAATAGATAGGTTTTAATTGAGGCAGAAAAAAAGACTGCTTTCTAAAACGAAAGTACAGCCTTTATTAATCTTAAGCGAGTAAAAAATATTATCGCTAACTGGGCGCTAATTTAGTTTAGTGCTTAGAAGCTATAAACTAAAGTCACTGATGTTTCAGTATTTGTTTTCTCAAAACCTTCTTCTACTTCAGTATCGTAATCAACACGAAAAGCGAATTTAAATTGTAATGAATCAATTAGCTTAGTAGTTAATGAAGTTTCTGATTTATAAACACTATTTTTATCAGATTCAAGTGCTTGCTTAGCAACAAAGTACTGTTTAAATTCAACAAAATCATTTATTTGTTTAGTGTATAAAGCTTGTGCTTGAACTATTACCGCTGTTTCACTACTTTCAAGAATAGCCATGTCTGTATCTTTTTCTGGCATGGCGCGTGTTACGTCGTATTTTACACCGGGTCCGATATCAGCAAAAAATGAACTTGTTTCAGTTTCCCACCAGTGACGACCCCAACCAATTGATGCTGATGTCTGATAAGAAAAGCTGCTAAATTTATCTTGTTGATAAAAAGCGTTACCGTATATATAGTTTTTACCACCTTCATTAAGTGAGTAGTTACTTTGTCCTAAGATATCCCATTTATTATCTGTACTCTCAAAAGAATCTTCACCGGTAACGTCATCTTCTTCTTCAATCTTTTTAGCAAGGGCATTGAAAGTTAATAAGTTCAACCATCGACCTTCTTCATGTTTGATGTTTAAGCCAGCTTTGATATCGCCGCTTTTAGTATTACCTGTTTTAAATAACATACCTAATTCGGCAGAAACAGTTAAAGACGAATTTTCTTCAGCGACAGCTTCCTCTGCTATGGCATATTGACCTGATATAGGTAATAAAAGCAGTACTGCAATAGCTATTTTAGATTTCATGTTCATCCTTAAAAAGTGATTATTAATTGGTTAAAATGTTGATGTATTAAATTTTACGCGATTCTATCAAATTTTAGCTATAGAGCCAACTTGTATGCTCGATGTAAATTAAAAAACTCATATTAACTTTATCTTAGCGGCGTTTATCAGCTAATTAGAGTAGCAACTTCTTCTTGTTTTTAATTAAGAATAAAGGCTAATTATTAGTGATTAATTTTTTTATACCTATTTTTGACAATATTTAGTTGCCGATAACAATATTATTTCTGTTAACTAGGCCCGAAATAATTACAACAAAACCTACTCCTTTATTACGCTTACGCGCACAAAAGGTTTCTGGCTTTTGCCATTTACAAGTACGTGCACAAAGTCGAGTTGGCCAAGGTGATAAATACTGTTTTTGGGCATATGAAATCTTTGTGTCTGACCCGCAGAGATCAATAATCGCGCATACATACGGGGTAATAGATCTTCTTGATAGAACAAGTTATCCTTGGTTAAAAAACTACGTGAACCGGTGTTAGTAGTAAGTACTATTTCTTCCACTAGGTCGACAAATTTTTGTTTTATTGTCGGTAAGTCTACTGTGATACTTTGTCCTTGACTGAGCGTAAGTGCGAGTTACTCACGCACTTGTGCTGCAACACGAATTGGAAGGGCGTTGTATCGCCATAATAACTTCCCACCGGCTTGTGCTGTATTCCCAGGCTCAGTAAACGGTCAACAATCTTGCCATTAATTGGCGCACGCAGTATTGCGCAGCTTAATGTGGTTTGCGCTTGAGCTAAGCTTTGTTTCGTGGCGGTTAACTAGGCTTTAATATTATGATAACCATCCCAATTTTTATCTAAATCAAACTGAGAAGCCATTTTGTTATTAAATAATTTGTCAGTCCTGTTAAAGTTTTGTTGTGCCTGCGTGTGTCTAACTAGTATGGCTTTGACTTGTTCTCGATTTTAAATTGCTTTAGGCGATAAGTCTTTATTTTATAGAGTAATTAATAGGTCACTTTTTTATAACATCAACTGTTCGTATGTTTATTTTATCTATATGTGCATGTAGTCTTGAAGAGATAATTACTACTTATTTTGTAGTAATACTAGCAGTAACACCTTCAAATATTACTCCAGTATTGCTCTTTACAATATAGCTAGCCGAATTAACTAATACATTAAGGGTGAGTTCAAAACTAAGGGCTACTTTGTTAAACTTTCATACTTAGTTCATCTCTGCAGAATTTCTCATGTAATACACGCAGTAACTCTTCTATTTTAGGGTTAGCAATACGATAGAATATTGTCTGCGATTCGCGTCTTGTTTTGACTATATTACTCTCCCTTAATTTAGCTAGATGTTGTGAAAGTGCAGATTGTGAAAGATCAATACGTTGATTTAAATCTCCAACAGTCAATTCATTATTACTTAAGTAGCACAATATTATTAATCGGTAAGGGTTAGATGATTTTTTCAAAATAGCGGCTACTTCTGTCGTATTTTCTAGTAGTTTATGTTGTTCTGTATTCATGATTTTATCCAAAGTCTTTGGTCTATCTTAATGTATTTTACTTTATGTTTTTTTCTAAATTAGTAAATGCTAATGAATAGTTATTTAGATAAATAGTATTAAATTATATGCTGTTAAAGTAAATTATTTAAAATAAACATAGGTAAGAGTAAAGCCGAATGACTCTGAACTAAATACTCAGCTTAGTTGCTGGTACTATGATTTAACGCTCACTATTTTCAGTAATTAATTATTCTTAACATAGTACTAAAAGTCAGCGCTTAAATATTGTATTTTAAAGATAAGAATAGCCATTGTAATGACTAGATGAAACTAGTCTAATTTATCGATAGAGAAATTAATATGTTAAAAACGATACCTGAAGTAATAGTACTCGTACGAGGATCATTAACTATTATTACGGATTACCTTAGCGAAGCAACAAAATAGTATAATAATTGATGTACGAGAAGTCAGTGAATATGCTGAAAAATCAGCCAAAGGTATAATAAATATCCCGCGTGGCTTACTTAAAATAAAAATGTTAAAAATCTATCTAGATGAAAAACAATCTGTTTTTTTGCACTGCGCAACGGGCGTTCGTGCTATTTTTTCTGCGGAGCAATTAAAACGGGTTGGCTACTTAAATGTTTCTGTAATCACTTCCAGTCTGGATGACATTTGTAACGCTTGTTGCTAATTGTTATTAGTATTGTAAATTACCACTTAAATTCAGTAATAATGTAAAAGGTAACAAGTATGGCAGCTACTGTTGTAATAGACTATTACAGTGATATTTTATGTGTTTGGGCATGGATAGCGCAGCGACGTATTGATGAGCTTAATAATACCTTGTCGAATAAAATTGAGTTACGCTATCATTACCTTGATGTATTTGGCGATGCTAGTAATAAAATCCCCAATCAATGGGCTGAGCGGGGTGGCTATGCTGGTTTCGCAAAACATGTCATCGACTCTGCTGCTCCTTATCCTGATGCACCAATAAATGCAGACATTTGGCATAAAGTTCGGCCTAATACTTCAGCTAATGCGCATCTTGTGCTTAAGGCCATTGAACTGAGCTACGGCAAGGATAAAAGTATTGAAATGGCCTTGTTGATACGACAAGCATTTTTTATTGATGGACAAGATATTGCGCAATTAAGTCTGCTGTTTTCACTACTTGAGAGAGTAGATATTAATTATAAACTTATCAATAAAGCAATATATGATGGCAGCGCAATGGCATCATTAATGGCTGACTATCAACACGCAAAAACTTTATCCCTCAAAGGTAGCCCATCTTACATCATTGATAACGGTAGACAGGTACTTTATGGCGATGTTAGTTATCGGGTACTTTTAGTAAATATTGAGGAGCATCTCAAATAGCCTTTAGCAGAGGCGAGTAAGTGTTTACTCTATTTTAAACACTTAAAACGATAAGTTTCAAGGATTAGTCAATGAGGGCTATGACCTCATTGACTCTATTTTTACAGCCAGCTTGGCGTAATATCTTGCTTTATAATATCTTCATAACTTGGGCGTTTTCGTACCACAGCAAACTCATTACCCTTAACCATTACTTCTGGAGCTAACATACGGGTATTGTAGCTTGACGACATAACAGCACCATAAGCACCACTACTCATAATGGCAATTAAATCGCCAGAGTCAGATTCATGTACTTGCCTTGCTTTAGCAAAGGTATCACCCGTTTCACATACAGGGCCAACCACGTCATAGATTTTTAGCACGTTATTCTTTTGATTCACGGCAATAATTTGATGAAAAGCATCATACATACTAGGTCTGATCAAATCATTCATACCGGCATCTAGTAATAAAAACTGACGTTCTTCACCTGTTTTTATAAAGACGACACTGGAGACAAGGATACCAGCATTGCCTAACAACGAACGCCCTGGTTCAATAACTATTTTACAATTGAGGTGTCCAAGTTGTGCTTTAACCATATCAGCGTAGGTTTGTTTACTTGGGATCACTTCATCTAGATAGGTAATACCTAAACCACCACCGACATCGATAACACTAATGTCATGGCCATCTGTTCTTAACTCAACAACGAGCTGTGCAATATGCTGATAGGCTTCTTCAAAAGGAGCTAAATTAGTTAATTGCGAGCCAATATGTACATCAACACCCTGTACCTTTATTCCGGGTAAAGATGCGGCTTGTTTATAGGCTAGTCGGGCTTTAGAGATGGGTACGCCAAATTTATTTTCTGCTTTACCTGTTGATATTTTTTCATGGGTTTGTGCACAAACATTAGGGTTAATACGAAAAGCAATTGCAGCTATGGTATTAAGTGATGTTGCGACTTTTGATATCAACTCTAATTCTGGTTCAGATTCAACATTGAACTGAAAAATACCTAAGGATAATGCATACTCAATTTCTTCTTGTGTTTTAGCAACACCAGAATAAACAATTTTATTAGCTGGAATACCTGCTGTTATAGCACGATGAATTTCACCCATTGAAACCACATCAGCACCTGAGCCTAATTTGGCTAGGGTGGCAAGAACGGCTTGATTGCTATTGGCTTTCACCGCATAACAAATCAAGGCATCTTGGTCGCTAAAAGCGTTTTGGTAATCTTGAAAGCTTGTTTCAATAGCGGTACTTGAATAGCAATAAAATGGAGTTTGAACATACTTAGCAATAGTGCTGAGAGCGATATCTTCAACGAACATTTCATTATTTTTGTGCGGGAAATAGGTAACTGGTGTCATAGCGTAATAATCGAGTCTTGAGCAAAGATAATGTAGCTAAATTTATGCTAACTGGTCCTACTATTCAAGGGCTAAGTGCAATATCGTCAAGGTAAAAAGTTATAGCTCATAACTTGAATCTACTGACGAGCTATATATGTAAGACTTATCATGGAACCAACACATAATTTGATGATGTTTACTAAGTTACTTATTTACTAGAGCAACTTAGTAAAAATATCGACTCTAGCTTAGTTGTGCAAGAGCAGACTGTAGCTCATCAAGTATGGCTGGATTAGTGATTTCTTGTTTTTCACTATCAAAATTATCAAAAAAGCTAGGGACCGATATGCTCGCTTTTACATCACCAGCAAAATAAGGTGCAGAGACAGTTGCTGCGCTTAATACTGTATTAGCACCACCAGGCCCAGGTGAAGTGGCCAGTAATACCATAGGTTTGTTCTGAAATAATTTTTGGTCGATACGAGAAGTCCAATCAAATAAGTTTTTATAGGCAGCTGTATATGAGCCATTGTGTTCAGCAAAAGAAATGATAATAGCATCGGCTTGACCTAGCTTAGCGTAAAAAGCTTTTGCGGCATCAGGCTGACCTAAAACTTCCTCCTTATCTTGACTAAACAACGGCATTTCATAATCATTAATATCTACTATTTCTACTGTCGCGTTAGCTATTAATGAGGCTGCGTAGGTAGCCAATTTTTTATTGATTGATTTTGAACTACTACTGGCAGCAAAGGCTAATAATTTCATGATGATACATCCTTTTAACTATTTATAATGTGTATAAAAGTGTTTAATTAATAACTAAACACTTTGGCTTAGGCATTCGATGTAAGTATTATATAACTATAATCTAATGTAATTGATACCCTTAAATGACAATAATTTTTTCCATATGACTCATAATGATGATTCAACACTTTTCGATGGTATGGTAGTTTTACCCAAGTTGTTGAGTGCGGCAGTTTTTCTGGTACTGCGATAGCTACTGGCCATTCAAACTCTTACATCAGTAAGACAGTAAATAAACTTGAAGCGCGTGTTGGCGTTCGTTTGTTAAATCGTACCACACGTTTAATTAGCTTGACCCCTGAAGGGAAAATATATTTTGAGCAATGCCAACAATTAGTGCTCGATGCTCATGATGCGATATCACTGTTAACTCAAAATCATATAGAGCCAAAAGGTTTACTGAAAGTGAGTTGTCCTACTTCGTTTGCTGAAAGTCACTTATTAGATGTAGTGTCAGAATTTATGCATCAGTATCCTGAAGTAAATTTAGTACTCGATTTAAATGACCGTCAAGTCGACTTGATTCAAGATGGTTTTGACTTGGTTATTCGCGCAACACAGCAGCTGTCTGAGTCAAGTTTAGTCTGCCGTAAAATATATAGTTGCAAAGGTTATACTGTAGCATCTCACGACTATCTAAAACGTTTTGGAGAGCCAAAGTTACCAGAGCAACTCAAGTCACACCAGTGCATTTGTTATAGTAATTTAAAGCAAGCGACTAAATGAAGTTATAGACACAAAAACGGTACTGATAGTCAAGTTGAAGTGAAAGCAAAGGTTTTATGTAATAGTGCAAGTATGGAGTTAGCTATGGTGCTTTCAGGTCATGGTATTTGCCGATTACCTGAATTTGTGCTGGAAAAAGCAATAAAAGATAAAACTTTAGCCATATTATTCAGTGATTATCTTGCGCCTACCATTGATGTTTACGCCATTTATCCAAGCCAAAAGTATTTGTCACCTAAAGTCCGTTACTTTATTGATTTGCTTGTTGAAAAAATGCCAACAGTGGTACATTAGCTTTATCTATTTAACGTGGCTTTCTAAAGAGCGTATTAAACCTATATTTAACAAGTAGTGTTCAAGGTATCTGGAAAAATATTGTTCACTTATATTCAGTAGATGATTTCATACATTGAGTCAGTAAGGTACAAAATTCATTAAGCTCTCTGTCAATCGCTGTTTCAGGCAAAAACAAATGATAGCCCAACGCCTTATCTAACACAGTACAGTGATGAAGAAATGCAGCTAATGGTCCTTTCAATATTTCACCAGAAGATAAAACAAAAGGCTCAAAATTAAGAATACTTTGTTCAATGGTTAGCAAATTCATCTTAATGGCAAACGCTAATAAAGGCTTTTGTTCGTGAATGAGGCGGTTGGCTAAGCGTGGTGAAATATGGTCGGCTAGTGTAGATAAATGCTTTAAGCGAATACCTATGTAGGGAATTTGTATGTTCGTAAGGCCAAATGTTTCATTTATTAATGAAATTCGCTGTATTTGTGGCCAATCAATTCGCCACTGACCATATCTATGCTGATAGTTTATACCTTTTGGGCTAAGGCATAAACTGTATTGAGGCTCTAGATATTTTGCTAAACCCGTTATAAATATTACTAATGCACACAGGTAGATAAAAGTGATCACCAACTGAAATTGTCGCCAATATCCTTGACTAAAAACAAACGTGATAAAAGCAATTATAAATGCGGTCAGCATTAAAAAAAGCGCATGGTGATTACTCTGGGCTTTAATATTGATAACAGGCAACTCTTTGGTCATTATTACCTCACTAGCTGATTTTTTGAGCTAAAAGTATTAGCAAAATACTAACGGCAAGTCTTTTGATAAGCCTTAGTAAATTTTTTATTTTCTGCTTTAAGCTGTTCTTCACTTTAAAAGGCGCGTTTACCTTCGGTGACATAGCATAAATACGTCCACCCTGGTCCATTATTGCAAGTTGTCACTTTACATTATCGCAATAGCCCTTATTTTTTCGAATTTCTTTAGCCTTTTTTTATACTTTAGCTTACTGAGTTTTATTATAGTCTTACTGCCATTGACTATTGGTACGAACCGTATTGGCAATGTTACTATTACTTATAGGTTTTATTGTAGTAACTTTTTCATCACTTATTGGCTTGTCGCTAAAGTGAACCTTACCGTCTTTATCCGTCCAAGTATAAATCTCCGCCACTGAACTAAATGAAATAATACAGATTGCAATCAGTGCCATAATAGCTTGTGGTTTTAAATTTCTCATCAAATCCCTTTTGTATCTTAATACTATATATTTAGAATCGTTAACAGACTCTTAGAGTGAAATAATAACATAGCTTTCTTAGCAGGTGACAGCCTGCTATGATTAATTTTTATCGACTTCAAAGTAAGACAGAGACGATTTATAATGAAGGGTCTATGGCTATTCGTGCTATTAGTAGGATGTTTTACTCTTTGCCAAGCAGGGCAGGTGTATAAATATAAAGGTGCCAATGATAACTAGATATTTAGCGATAAGCCGCCATAAAAAGAGCAAGACTTCTCAACGTTACAATATACTAGTCCCAAAAAATCAACATCTAAAATTAAACTTTATAATGTAAAGAGTGAAGATAGTTATAGCCTCTATGCTAAAAATGTATTTTATGCACCTATTGAAGTCGGCTTTACCTCGCCATTCAGTCAACAGCTTATTAGTAAAGTCATCCCTGCAAGAGGAAGTATCACTTTACTTGAAAGTAAGACCCAAGCACCTAAGCTAAATTATAGTTGGGCGCAAGGTGACCCCCAGGGTATTGCAGATGATTATCAATATCATGCCCCTTTTGACTTACCTAAGGAACATAGAATTACCCAAGGCTTTAATGGTAAGTTTTCTCATACAAGCTAATACAGTAACTATGCTATTGATATTACTATAGATATGGGTACTTACTTAACGGCTGTGCGAGAAGGTACGGTAATTTTGGTTAAGGATGATTACTATATGAGTGGTACTACTCGTTATTTCCTTGATAAAACGAATGTTATGCAAGTGTTGCACTATGATGAAGGATTTTTTCTCTCGATAAAAAAGTAATGACTAAACCATGCGATGCCATAACAGCATAATACCGGCAAGTAAAAAGAAGCAAATAATGTGAGACTAATTTGTTCACTGAAATTAGCCTGAGCCATTTGATAAAACAAGAAAGCAGGAATACTAAGATAAAATGTAAATTTACTTAACGCATCTATTTGACTGCGATTTAGCCATTGACTTTTTGCACAAAAAAAACCTAATAATGCCACTAAGATAAGTGGCATTATTATTGATATTATACTCATGGTAACTCAAAATAAGCTGTGATTTAAATTATTCTAGTTGTACTGTTGCTCAAAAAAGCTTTCAATAATCAACCTTGCCGATTCAGCATCTATATTATCTTTTTTTAAGTTCTTATAACCACCGCGAGCAAATAACTGCTCTTTAGCATCTGCTGTAGTGAGTCGCTCATCTTGAAATTCAATAGGTATACCAAAACGACCATTAATTCGGTTACCAAATTTCTTGGCATCTAAGGTAAGTTGTTGCTCACTACCGTCCATATTAAGTGGTAAACCAACAACAATAAAATCAGGTTGCCATTCTTTTAGATATTTAGCTAAACTGTCCCAATGGGGGATACCGTCGTTCGCCTTTACCGAACCTAGTGGTGTTGCACTACCTGTCATTTCTTGACCTACGGCAACGCCAATATATTTTTTACCAAAATCGAAGCCTATAACGGTACGTTGGCCAATAGGTGACTTAGTTTTAGTCGACATTTTTTTCCTTGAGTATGTTCAGTATTTTATGGAGATATTTTACGCGCTATAAGTTAAAAGGGCAGTCATTAAGCATGCCCAACATCTGAGGATAAATGTGCTAGATCAATACCTAACTTCTCTGTCGCTTTTTTCCAGCGCAGCTCTATCGGTGTATTAAAAAGAATATCACTGTCTGCTGGTGTGGTAAGCCATGAATTAGCTTGCAGTTCTTGCTCAAGTTGACCTGGGCCCCAGCCAGCATAACCTAGGGTAACCATAAACTGTGCTGGCGCTTTTTCAGTACCTAATGCCATGAGGATATCTTTTGAAGTAGTTATCATTAATTCTTTATTCAATACTAACGAGCTACTCCAGCCTGTTTGTGAGCTATGCAACACAAAACCTCGCTGTTGGGCAATAGGACCACCGGTGAGTACTAACTGTTCTAAGCTATTGGTAATATCAGTGAGAGAATTATCCGTTAAGCCAATACTCTTACTTTTATTAGATAAGACACTGTTTGATGTTTTACCTCTATTGTCAGATTGTTCATTTTCTTCGGGGTCTATTTGCTTAAGTAAGTCTGACAAGGTGATATTAACGGGCAAGTTTATAATCAAGCCCATAGCACCGTCTTCATTATGTTCACAAATATAGGTAACCGTTTTATTGAAGTAGGGATCACCAAGAGAAGGCATGGCAATCAAAAACTGGTTCTCTAAACTATTCATTGACTGTGAATCACTAATCTTCAGCGTGCTTGGTAACTTGGCCGTAGATTTTTGTGTTAGTTCTGATTTTTGTAATTTTGCCATACAATTCCAACTCTTATTTATTGATATTATCTTCAATAGCATCCATCAACTTGCCACTAATGTTTATTGGATAAGCTGCTTCAATTTCACGAATACAAGTAGGACTTGTCACATTAATTTCAGTTACTTTATCACCAATCACATCAAGACCAACAAAGTATAGACCACGCTTTTTCAATTCAGGAGCAATGGCATCAGCAATCGCTTTATCACGGACACTTAACGGGCGAGCAACACCACGTCCACCTGCAGCCAAATTACCACGAGTTTCACCCATGGCAGGGATACGTGCTAAACAATAAGGCATAGGTTCGCCATTAACAATCAAGATACGCTTATCACCATCAATAATCTCAGGCATAAACTCTTGTACCATGGCATATTGCTCGCCATTGTTGGTTAAGGTTTCTATAATTACGCCAACATTCGCGTCATCAGCTTTTATTCGGAAGATTGAAGCGCCACCCATACCATCAAGTGGCTTAATAATAACGTCTTGCTGATTTTTATGAAATTCACGAATTTTGTCACTGCTACGAGTTACTAAGGTTTTAGGGGTGAATTCGCTAAACCAGGCAGTAAATAGTTTTTCATTACAATCACGTAAACTTGATGGCTTATTCACAATGAGTGTACCTGCTTCTTCAGCACGTTCTAACATGTAAGTTGCGTAAATAAACTCGGTATCAAAAGGAGGATCTTTACGCATCAATACCGCATCTAATTCACTGACGGCAATATCTTGTGGATTAGATAATTCATACCAATACTCAGTATCGTCAAAGACTTTAACTCTGTGCGTAGTCGCGTGACATTCGCCTTGTTCAAGATATAAGTCTTTCATTTCCATGTAGTAAAGTTCGTAGCCACGTTTCTGAGCTTCGAGCATCATTGCCATTGATGAATCTTTTGCGACCTTAACTTGTGAAATAGGGTCCATTACTATGCCGAGTTTTATTACTTTATTTGTAGTCATTTTTTATCCTGTTCACTATTGATTTTTAACATTGTAGTTGAAAGGCGAAACTTAATTTAACGAATGTTTATCTTATAATCTGCTGTTATAAATTTGAAGGTGCTTGATTCAAATACAAAGCAAAATACAGAGTTGATGTTAATCAAGAAGTAATTTTTTAACGTTGTAGTTGATAGAAACAACAATAAATTTAGTGTAAATCACCAAAGCGACATTGTAATGCGGTAATTGCCGTTAATGCGGCCGTTTCTGTACGTAATACCCGAGGGCCTAGCAGTACATCAACAAAGTCATTTTCGTTAGCTTGACTGATTTCTTCATCACTTAAACCACCTTCGGGGCCTATTAGCAATCGAACACGGGTATTTTCCATTGGTAAACTCATAATGGAATGTTGAGCTTTTGGATACAAATTAATTTTTAAAGCGCTAGTTTCCTGTTTTAGCCAATCAACTAACAGCATAGGTTCTGCAACAACGGGTACACTTGCACGGCCACTCTGCTCACAGGCGCTAATTACTATTTTTTGCCATTGTTGACGTTTTTTCTCAAGACGCTCAGCATTTAGCTTTACCCCACAACGCTCAGTAAATAATGGCGTGATGGTATTAACGCCAAGTTCAACGGATTTTTGTAAGGTAAAGTCCATTCTATCACCACGAGAGATACCTTGACCTAAATGAATATTAAGAGGCGACTCGTTATCAACAACGTCTTTAGTTAATATTTCAGCGTAAGCTTGTTTTTTACTAACATCTATAAGTTTAGCCTGATATTGAAATGCTTCTTCACCATTAAAAAGAACGACTTGATCACCTTCTTTTAAACGTAATACTCTAATCAAATGACCGAAAGCATCGTCAGATAATTTCACAGTTTCATGTAAAGTATAAATACTTGCTTGATAAATTCTAGGATTAGCCATTATGCGGAAAAATAAATAAGGGTAAGTAGTTACAACATAGGGGCATAGACACTAAAAAACAATGCTAATACCATTAACTTATTACTCACTTGTACTGGTTAAAAATTGTAAAGCGACGTTGCCCTCAATCTTAATATCCAGCGATTAGTTTAAAACTAATAAAATCACTATACATTAGGCTCGAATTATAGATATAAAAAAGCCGCTATTATCTACATGAAAATAGCGGTTTTAAATGCTTACTTTCTTAAGCTAACCTGGTGTTTAAATACTGGCAGCTTTACGTAAATCATCTGCTTTATCAGTTTTTTCCCAGCTAAAGGCTGTGAAAGTATCATCACCAACAGTCATTTCAAATGGTTCACGACCAAAGTGACCGTAAGCTGCAGTTTGCTGATACATAGGATGTAACAGGTCTAACATTTTGGTAATTCCGTAAGGGCGTAAGTCAAAATTATCACGGACGATTTCAACTAATCTCTCTTCAGAAACCTTTCCTGTACCAAAGGTATCAATTGAGATTGATGTAGGCTCAGCAACACCAATCGCATAAGAAATTTGAATTTCACAACGGTCAGCTAAACCGGCAGCAACTATATTTTTAGCAACATAACGACCAGCATAAGCCGCACTACGGTCAACTTTTGATGGATCTTTACCAGAGAAAGCACCGCCACCATGGCGAGCCATACCGCCATAAGTATCAACAATAATCTTACGACCTGTTAAACCACAATCACCTACTGGACCACCGATAACAAAACGGCCAGTTGGGTTGATATGATACTTTGTCTCTTTAGTTAATAATTCTGCAGGTAATACATGCTTGATAATATTTTCCATTACCGCATCTACTAAGTCTTCTTGTTTGATTTCAGGATTATGCTGAGTAGAAAGTACAACTGTATCAATAGCTACAGGCTTATTATCTTCATAAATAAAGGTCACCTGAGATTTAGCATCAGGACGTAACCAAGGTAAAATACCTGATTTACGCGCTTCTGCTTGGCGCTCAACTAAACGGTGTGAATAATATAATGGTGCAGGCATTAGCGTAGGAGTTTCGTTGGTTGCATAACCAAACATTAAACCTTGATCACCAGCACCTTGATCTTCAGGGTTACTGCGGTCTACGCCTTGCGCTATTTCAGGTGATTGTTGGCCAATCAAATTCATGATGCCACAAGTTTCGCCATCAAAACCAACATCTGATGAGGTATAGCCTATTTCACTAATAACATTACGGGTAAGTTTTTCTAAATCAACCCAAGCGGTAGTTGAAACCTCACCAGAAATGATTGCAACACCAGTTTTTACCATCGTTTCACAAGCAACACGGGCATTTTTATCTTTAGCGATAATAGCATCTAAAACCGCATCAGAAATTTGATCGGCAATTTTATCAGGATGACCTTCAGAAACAGACTCGGAAGTAAAAAAGTGTCTAGACATAAATCCTCAGAAAAATTTGAGTTATACAAAAAATAATGAGGCGATTCTACACCTGTTGAAAACAACTTTCTAGCTTTTTTACGCCTAGACGGCTAAACGTCTCTAGTTATTTTAAGTTTTATGGAACTAGCGTAAAGATTTTTGCGGGGTTTAACTGACATAAACTACAGAGGAGGAAATTAATTATAACTATAACGCATGGAGGATAAGTGGCTCTTGCCATAGTTGGCTAAATATTTTTTCTTGCTCTTTGGTGTCAAGGGAACTGAAAAATTGACTATAACCTTGTTGTATTTTGCTCGCATCTAGTTTTTTTATACCCAATATTTTCGTTAATTGCACGGTTACTGGAGCTGCGGTTTCTATAATTTTTACTTGCTGGCCAGCAATAAGACTTATTTGTTGTTGAACAAAAGGATAGTGGGTACAACCAAGTACTAACGTATCAATACCCTCATCAATCAAAGGCATAATATATTGTCTTAGCAAGGTATTACATGCTTGACTATTTTGTTTGCCTTGCTCAATAAATTCGACTAAACCAGGACAAGGTTGAATGAGTACTTGGGCGCCATTATGATGTAAGTTAATTAAGTCTTTAAATCGTTGATTTTTACTGGTTGCTTGTGTCGCTAATATTGCTACTTTTTTGCTAATACTTTGTTTTGCAGCTGGCTTAATTGCGGGTTCAACACCAATGATAGGAATATTAACTTGTGCTCTAAGTTGCTCAATAGCATTCACTGTTGCGGTATTACACGCTATCACTATGGCTTTAACACCTTTGGCAATGAGTTGTTTTGCAATAACATTTACCCGTTCAATAATAAAAGCAACAGACTTTTCACCATAGGGCGCGTGCAGGCTATCGGCAATATAAATAATATTTTCATGGGGTAGCTGTTGAGTAATGTATTTTGCAATGGAAAGTCCACCTACGCCAGAGTCAAATACCCCAATTGGGGCAGAGTTATCAGCGATTGCGGACTTAAATTCTGCTCGATTATTTTGTTTTTTTTCTTGATTAGTAATGATTGTTGCTCAGCTACATTAAAATAGGTTGTTCTTGGCAAATTGTATTGCTTTTATTAGCCTAAAAGCAATACAATTAATTATGTAAATATTTCTGTTTATAAAGTTTATTTTAAAAGTGTTTAATTACAAAACATTGTTACTGTTTACTTTAGATTATCTCTAACATGACAGTGGGGCAAGGAGATATATGTCAAATATAGTCTTATCAAAAAATTTTAAAAATTTCCATAATTAATGTAAATTTTGCTCTTTGATTCATTTATTACGCTTGGCAGTTATTACATGGAGTGGCTATTTTTAGCGGTTATTCTTTATGAAAAATTTACTTTATCTGCTTCACATGTAGGACTTATTCTTTCAAGTGCTGCTGTTATTTCTGTATTAGTGAGTTTTGTTGGTAGTGCGCTATCAGACAGAATTATTCGTTATCAGTTAATGTACGCCAGTGGTATATTATGCATCCTTTCCTTTTCGTTATTAGCACAGGTAAATTCAATTACAGGTTATGCTTTAGTGATAACGTTATATTCTATTGCTACCGCGTTATGGCGACCAATTACCTCAGCGTTAATAGGCGATATTATTAAAGATCAAGCTACCCGCGAACTTGCTATGCAGTCACTATATTTGTCGTTAATGTAGGTTGTGCTGTCGGTCCTATGCTAGGGCTTTGGATACGACTGACAGGAGAGCAATCAAGCTTCTATATTACCGCAGGAGCGTTTGTCTTTTTGTTAGTACTTTTATGGTGGGTCTTTAATCAACATAAAAGTCTTGGACAAGAAGACTTGGTAAACACACAAATAATTGTTACCGATATGGTAGATGGCAATATAACTACAACCTCAGTAGAAGTAAACTCTCAAGCTTACTCTATGCATCAAAAAAAACTTCAAGAAAAGGTTAAAACGAAAGACGGAGGCGTTAATCAAATTATTAAGGTATTAGTAGCTGATAAGTTATTACAATGTCTTATTTAGGCTAATATTTTATGCATGTTTATTTATACCCAAATGGATAGCTCGCTCATACAATACATAACGCGAGCAGAAGTACCTGATCTTCTGCAACTCATTTCATGATGATTTTTACCAATACCCTCGTCATAATCACAACACAATTTTTATTATTAATTAGCCGAATACAAGTGGGCTTAGTATTGTTAATGTGTTCACAAGTTTGACTAGCGCTTAATCCGTTAACACTTTTTTGGGGATGGATAGGCGCTATAGTGGTGATGAGCTTAGCGGAAACCATTCTTTTTCCTACCATGAATGTTCACATTGACCGTTTGGCACCTGAGCATTTACGCGGCGCGTACTTTGGTGCTGCTTGGTTTTATGTATTTGGTTATGCTATAGCACCATTAGGTAGTGGTATTATTGTCGACCAACTTGGTGGGTCATGATTGTTCATTATTACGGTATCGCTAACATCGGTCGTTATTTATCTTTATAGCGTATTCGATAACTTACCTAGACCTGACTTTGTCGAAGTTAAAACCTAATGACTAGTAGCTTAAATGTTTAACGATTAATCACGAATAACGAATACAGGAAAAAGAGAAATAATGAAGCAACATATGCAAACAATGATCGATTTATTGACAAAAAATGACTTTGACGCTTTGCTTATACATTATTCGAGGTCAAGCGATATTGAGAATATTTCACAGTTGGCTTTTCTATACCTACAAGGGCAAAAAAGTATTATGAAATTTAGCTTCTATCAACAAATAGCAACAAAGTGGATAGAAAAAAAAGGCTTATCAGTTGCCCTTATTTCAGAATTTAAACGTGGCGATATGCTAAGTTTTTTTACGCCTATATTACAATTAGAAGATAATTTTAATATAACGAATCAACACCAGCGAAACGTATTACATTATTTATTAGCTGGCGATCAGTCACACGTAACGAATGTAGAACCGTCATTTAATTATTTACGCTCTATGATGTTATTTGAGCGTAATGAATCGTTATGTAATGCGCTTTGTCAGCGTGATAGCCAAAATTTCACTCCTGTTGAAGTGTATTTATCTACCAATAAAAATTTATCGTCTCTGCCTACTCATGAATTAAGTGCATTATTTGCCTTAATCGAAATTGAAAGTAAACAGCAAGCTATAGATGATACTAATTATAAGTTGATAACTCAGCACGTTGCAAAAATATGCCGTAGTCAAGTTCAGTCAGTTTCGGTTGAGTCACAACGGCTAGTGCTAATTGCTACTTATTATAAAAAATCTATTCAAGAAATAGTTAATGATTTAAAGGAAATAATCTAACTAGTGGCGCGCGGAAATATCGATAATATTACGGAGATTTTAAAAAATAGTTTTAAAAGATAAGACGCTTCCAAGATGCCGCAGTTCACAGAGTCCTGAACACCGTGTGATTTTCTAGTGGTGCGCGGAAATATCGTTGATATTATGAAACAATAAAGATAAGACGCTTCCAAGATGCCGCAGTTCACAGAGTCCTGAACACCGTGTGTTCAGGGCGGAAATATCATGTTAACCGTAGGCTTCCCGATACGAGCCGGGCTTGCGCAAAAGTTAATAATCAACTTCCTTAGGTAAAACTTATCGGCTCAGGGACACAGTTCACATACAAACACCCCAGAAGACAATTTCAGTATAACGAAAAACATATCATCGAATAAGCTTTTTTTTATAATATTTTACTGAGTGACGAGTAATTATTCGTTATGTTTTATTTTTAAGCTTTAACTGGCGCTAAGCTAGACGAATATGAAAATAACTTTAGGGATATAGTGACAAGGTAAGCGACCAATGATTAGGCTATTTTTTGCTTGGTATGGGAAATAGCTTGTTCAATAGTTGATTGCAATAATGTGATTTTTTGTTGATTACCTTGTTGTTCAATTTTTAATTGTTGTTGGGTTTTCAACAAATCATTAGCTAAATTTAAGGCGGTCATTAATAACGTTTGCTCAGGACTACCAATCGCTTTGCTAGCACCAGCTTTCGTTAAACGATCACTTAATTCCTGTGCCGCAGATAATAAGGCGGTTTCTTGCCCTATGGGACAAGCAATTTTTAGCTTGCGATCAACAATGTTGATTTCTACGGTTCGTTGCGACATTTACACAAAATTCCAAGTATTATTAATAATATAGCCAAAAAAAGCTTTTTTAGTCCATTATTTTTATAATAGCGATGCTGGGCTCTCTATGCAAGTAAATAGCACAGTTTATGGGCATTTTCTGTTCTACTAAGTCCATTAAGTTAGTTCACACTCAGAGCTTGCCAGCGGTTTGATAACAAATAGAATTTTTTTGTATATAGTTATTCTATATGAAATACATTATGTGCGGTTATCGAATCGCTAGAAAACTCCCCAAGATCGAGTTTAAAAGGCTTACAGCCTGTGTTGTTGATTTTGACAAGGACGCTGCATGGATGCAGCTTATTAGAGAATCCAGACGGTACAGGAAGTACCTTATTAGATAATGCAGGAGCAATTATCCTGAGCTTATTCTCCTGAATAACCATTATCTTCAATCAACGCCTTGCTTCTAAGCCTTTTAACTCTCGCTGAGTGGGAAGAAACTTATTGGAATTGATATTATTTCCTTTTCTGTCATTTTCGGCAGTGATACCATAGTTATCATAACTTCCAGCAAATATAGAAAGTAAATCATGACTGAATCAAACTCAAATATCGATACCCAAAATAATGCAATGGACTTTGCCTCTTTGCAAGCCATTTTGACTAGTGAAGATGTGAAATGCCATGCCAGTGAAATTCACGGTGTATTAACTGGGTTAGTTTGTGCAGGTTTTGAATTTGAAAATCAAGGATATGTAGCCATGCTTCATGATTTATTCAATGAAAGTGATGGCTTTCCAACGGCAGTGAAAAAAGCACTCAAGCAATTGTACAGTGAATTGTGGACTAGCATACTAGATGACAGTTATAGCTTTACTCTATTACTACCGGATGACGATGACAGTATGGCTGAACGTGGTCATGCATTAAGTGTCTGGGTACAAGGTTTTAACCTAGGTTTTGGTTTAGAACATAAAGATAGCCCAATTGTTTCTGAAGAAGTTAAAGAAGTACTTACAGACTTTAGTGAAATTGCTAACTTATCTGACGAAATGGATGAAGATGAAGATACAGAGCAAGCGTACTTTGAGATTAGTGAGTATGTTCGCATTTCAGCTTTATTGTGCTTTAGTGAACTAGCAACACCACCTAACCATGAAAGTAACAGTGCAGACAAAAAAATTATTCACTAACCTTACTATTAGTGAGTAACGTCTAACTCGTAAGCTTAGTCGTTATTATTAATAGAGTTATAACAACAATAAATAGGCGCGAATAATACTATGACCTCAATACCCTTTAACGAAACATCGTTGAATAATGCGCAGTTAAGTGAACCAGTAATAAGTCTGTTACCCTTAGGTGATTATGATAAACACCGCGCAGCATTTATGGCGAAAATGCCGAATAACAGTATTGCTTTATTTCCAGCGGCTAATGAATTGACTCGCAGCAACGATACTGAATATGCGTTTTGTCAGAATAAGAACTTTTTCTATTTAACGGGTTTTAATGAACCCGATGCATTGTTAGTTTTACTCAAAAATGAGCAGGGTAGTACCGAGTCTATTTTATTTTCACTGCCTAAAGACCCTTTACATGAAATCTGGCAAGGTCGCCGTGTTGGTCAACTTAAAGCGGTACAAGATTATGGCGTAGATAAAAGCTTTGAAGTCGCTGAAATTGACAACTTACTGTCTGATTATCTTAATGGTAAAAGCCAAGTCTTCTTTGGTTTTAGTGACCATAGTTTTGCTGTGCAAGTTTTTACTTGGTTAAAGCAAGTAAAAAGTAGTATTCGTCAAGGTGCTAAAGCACCACAGCAACTAAACGATGCTGATCCTATTCTTGCTGAGCTACGTTTAATTAAAACCGATAATGAATTAGCATTGATGCGCCAAGCTAACCACATTTCAGGATTAGCCCATCAGCGCGCTATGCAAAACTGCTTTGTCGGTAAGTTTGAATATCAAGTCGAAGCAGACATTCTGCATGAATTTGCCCTCCATGGCGCCAGACATCCAGCTTATGCAAGTATTGTTGCTGGTGGTGATAATGCTAATATTCTTCACTATACTGCTAATAGCGATGTGTTAAAAGACAATGAATTATTACTTATTGATGCTGGGGCCGAGTTAGCCGGTTATGCCGCTGATATTACCCGTACCTTTCCTGTAAATGGAAAATATACCCAAGAACAAAAAGCTATTTATCAATTAGTGCTTGATGCCAAAAATCTCGCCATTAACGCTATTAAACCAGGTATGTGTTTTGCCAAGCTCAATGTATTAACGAATGCTTTTTTAACACAAGGTTTAGTTGATTTAGGTATATTTCAAGGTGACCTAACCAAACTGATTAGTGATAAAAAAATAAAAGAATACTTTATTCACGGTCTTGGTCATTGGTTAGGTTTGGATGTACATGATGTTGGTGATTATAATATCAATAGCAACAGAGAACAGCTGCGTGCATTTGAACAAGGTATGGTAATGACTATCGAGCCTGGTATTTATATTCCACTTACCGATTTAAGCGTTGACGCAAAGTGGCGCGGTATTGGTGTACGTATTGAAGATAACATCGCCGTAACTGAAACTGGTTTTGAAAACTTTAGCGTTAATTCGCCTCAAACGATTGAAGACATTGAAGCGTTAATGAAAGAAACGTAGAAAGTATAACTTAATTAATACAAGGTTAACTTCACTTGCGTAAACCTAACTGAAGTTAACACTCATAACAATACTAAGATGAACGCTATGGAAAACTTTACGCAAAATAATAAGCAATATTTTGATGTCATTATCTCAGGCGGCGGCTTATCTGGTAGCTTAATGGCGTTAAGCTTGAGTAAGTTAACTAAAAACGATGGTAGCTTATTATCTATTGCTATTATTGAAGCACTACCTTTTAATCAAACAAGCCCTGTAACTGACAATGCCTTATTTGATGCCCGTGTTTTGGCTCTATCTCATGGTAGCGCTAAATATCTAGCTAAGCAGGGAGTGTGGCAATATCTAAAAGGCGATGCCAGTGCCATTACGACTATTGATATTTCTGATCGTGGTCACTTTGGTAAAGCAAGGTTAACAGCCAAACAACACGGTGTTAATGCGTTAGGTTATGTTATTGATATGGCGCTTATTGGTAAGGCGCAATTAAAAGTGTTAAATCAAAATACAAGTAGCGCTAACAATAGCCAAAAGCAGAGTATTCATTGGTTTAGTCCTGATTCAATAGCTGATATTAGTTGGCTAGGGCAATGCCAAGAACAATCACAAGTCCAAGACGAAAACGTAGCAGACAAGACACAAGTATGTGTGACGCTTAAGTCAGGTAAAGTCTTATCAGCAAAGTTATTACTTGGTTGTGATGGCGTGCAATCACCGGTAAGAAAACTCGCTAATATCGAGGTCACTTGTGATGATTACCAGCAAGTTGCTCTTATTGCTAATGTCACTACCAGCAAAGCCCATCATCATAAAGCCTTTGAACGTTTTACCGAATTTGGACCTATTGCTATGCTACCGTTAAAGTTGCTTAAACAAAGTAATGTTTCGCCAAGTACTTCAGTGAATAGCTCAGCTAATAGTGAATCACGCTGTTCGCTAGTATGGACAATGACACCTGCGCAAGCAGAAGAAATTAACAAGTTAAGCGATGATGCTTTTAAAGAAGCGCTAGAATGCGCATTTGGTAGTTATCTTGGTGCAATTACCCATGTTGGTAAACGTTATGATTACCCATTAGTGTTACTAAAAGCAGAGCGACAAACGTTTCATCGTATGGCTTTGCTAGGTAATGCTTCACACACCATTCACCCTATTGCAGGGCAAGGCTTTAACTTAGGTTTACGCGATGTTTCAGTGATGGCTGACTTAGTTAAAAATGCTTTGGCAGCAAATCAAGATATTGGTGATTTTTCTTTATTGTATGCTTATCAAATCAATAGAGCGAAAGACCAGCAACAAATTATTCAATTAACCGATTCATTGGTGACATTGTTTGCTAATGACTTACCGCCGTTGGTGACAGGTCGAAATATTGGCTTACAGGCACTTAATGTTTTTGCGCCGCTTAAAAAAGCTTTAGTTAAAAAGACTATGGGCTATTAGGTCTGGTTATCAGGTCTGGTTATTAGACCTGGTTATTAGGTATAGGGTTATACGCTTAGTTACAGTGATGTGACAAGAAATAGACAAAGCACGTCATCCTCGATCAGAGACTTCGAGGATGACGTCTGTAAGAGTTAGTTTTTTAACTTCGAACATCACGGTTGCAAGTGTTAGTATTTTAATAAGGTCGAACAGGGTAGTGTTAGTTATCGCGATGATAGATGCTCGCCTATGCATCAGCGTCATCCTCAAAGATCTATATGGCTTTATTTTTTAAGGTCAAACAGGGTAGTTTTAGCTATCGCGATGATAGATGCTCACCTATACATAAGCGTCATCCCCGTAGTCAATTAATCGGGGATCCATGGGCTTTATTTTTTGTTATGCTCATAGTTAGTTAGCAAGAGAATGCACGTGATATTATTTGAATTGAAAAAGAGAACAAAATGCAAAAATTTGATGTGTTAATAGTGGGTGCCGGCATGGTGGGTTTAACACTAGCATTAGCCTTACGTAAAAATAGTCAGCTAAAAATAGCCATGGTAGATACATCTGCAGTGACTGATCTAGATGACAATATTGACGTTAGAGTCAGCGCTGTTAATGTGGCCAGCAAAAACATCTTTGTAAATTTAGGTGTCTGGTCTGCTATTAAAAATAGCCGAGTTCAAGGTTATCAGCACATGCATGTTTGGGACAAAGCAGGAATTGGTAAGCTTGATTTCTCTGCTCAAGATAGTGCAAATTTACCTGTTGAAGATAACCTTGGCTGGATCATTGAAAATAAAGTTATTCGTCACGCTTTATGGCAGCAAGCCGAGCTTGATGAAGGCATTCACTTTTTCAACGATAATAAGTTAGCTAGTATTAGCCAAGGCGAGAGTGAAATTTTTGCCTCCTTCGCTAATGATACTTCTCTTGACGGTAATAGCAGCCCACCAACACCACCTATTATTGCTAAACTTGTTGTTGGCGCAGATGGCGCTAATTCATGGGTACGCAAACAAATGAACATAGCGATGATCTTTAAAGATTACGATCATCATGCCATTGTTGCGACAGTAGCATGTCCTCAAGGTCACAAAAACACCGCTTGGCAGGTTTTTTTACCAACGGGGCCCTTAGCCTTTTTACCTTTAAAACACTTATCTTCTAAATATTTATCGTTAAAACAAAAAACCTTAGATGAAAATGCTGGTTCTCTAGATAATCACTGTTCTATCGTTTATTCAACTTCACCGGAAGATGCCCAGCGTTTAATGACACTTGATGAAACTGACTTTGCCAAAGAATTAACGGCAGCCAGTGACGGTAAATTAGGTGATATTACCCTTAAAAGTGAACGATTTACTTATCCACTGACTATGCGCTTAGCACAAGACTTTGTAAAAGAGCGCGTCGTGCTCATTGGCGATGCAGCGCATACTATTCATCCGCTCGCAGGCCAGGGCGTTAACTTAGGTTTACTTGATGCCGCAGCTTTAGCACAAACGTTAACAGTAAAACTTAGCGAACATGATGAAAGTTATAATGAATTTGTTAATAGCTCAGACCTAAAAGCATTCTCGCGCTGGCGCAAAAGTGAAGCTACTGAAATGATAGCGGCCATGTCTGGTATTAAACAAGCTTTTACTCCGCAGCAGTCACCAATAAAATTACTGCGTGGTATAGGTATGAATCTAATTAACAATTTTGCTCCCGCTAAAAACCTTCTGATTGCTCAAGCACTAGGTATTAAGGCCGATCTGCCTGAAATTGCTTACCAAAAAGATACGCTTTAACGCTACTAGTATCCGCGTATAAGTAACTGATATGGTAACTATCAATAAATAAAAGCTAATAAAATTATTGGCTTTTATTTGTTCTGTAGCTCGAACAGCTAAAAAATAATGCTATTAATTTCATAACATCGCCATTTTAAAAATATAATTCTGATATTCCATAAAACATGGGTTTATATTTTTTAATTGTAGTTTTTACTGTTGAATCAACGGTAAGTGACAGCTATAATTAGTGAAATTTGATTATTTATTTTGATCACTCTCAGGTGGAACACATGACTAATAAAACAGTATTACATGCAAAGCATTTAGCCTCAGGCGCAAAAATGGTTGATTTCTTTGGCTGGGAAATGCCTATTAACTATGGCTCTCAAATCGAAGAGCACCATGCTGTAAGAACTAATGCTGGCATGTTTGATGTTTCACACATGACTATTGTCGATGTGCAAGGCACTGATGCAAAAGACTTCTTACGTCGTTTAGTCATCAACGATGTTGCAAAATTAACGACACCGGGTAAAGCGTTATATACAGGCATGTTGAATGAAGAAGGCGGCGTGATTGATGATTTAATCATTTACTTCTTTTCAGACACTAACTACCGCTTAGTGGTTAACTCAGCGACGCGTGTTAAAGATCTTGCGTGGATGAGTAAGCAAGCGGTAGGTTTTGATCTAACCATTACTGAACGTCCTGAATACGGTATGATCGCTGTTCAAGGCCCTGCAGCAATAACTAAAGTAGCTACCTTACTTTCTACAGAAGAAAGTGCTGCTGTTGAAGGCATGAAGCCATTTTTTGGTGTACAAGTGGGTGATTTGTTCATCGCTACTACAGGTTACACAGGTGAAAATGGCTACGAAATTATCGTGCCTGAAAGTGCAGCAGAAGATTTTTGGCAAAAACTATTAGATGTTGGTGTAGTACCATGTGGTTTAGGTGCGCGTGATACTTTACGTTTAGAAGCTGGTATGAACCTTTACGGTTTAGATATGGACGAAACAGTTTCGCCAATCGCCGCTAACATGGCGTGGACAATTAGCTGGGAACCTACCGACCGTGACTTTATTGGTCGTGACGTCTTAACAGCACAAAAAGCATCCGGTGATCAACCTAAGCTTGTTGGTTTAGCTCTTAAAGAGAAGGGTGTATTACGCACAGGCCAAAAAGTGGTCACGGAACTTGGTAACGGTCCTCTTTTTGAAGGAATCATTACTTCAGGTACTTTCTCTCCAACATTAGGCCATTCAGTTGCTTTAGCACGTGTACCACGTAGCGTAAAAGTAGGTGACGTTGTTGAAGTTGAAATGCGTAAAAAATTAGTTAAAGTTACGGTAACTAAGCCAAGCTTTGTTCGTAATGGCAAAAAAGTTTTTTAATCCATCCGTCATACTAGTAACCGCAGTTTTACTGTAGGTATTAACTGTCGGCATTGACTCAGCGGAATCACTTAGTAAACTAAGTCCAGCGCTTCGCAATTTGACAGCTTCACTGCGATTACAATTATTTAGGATGCGTTAACAGTCTATTAGTATTGTTTTATAGCTTTTGTGCTATAAAATCACTTAAATTAAAAAATTTAAATAGGATAAATTAAATGAGCAACATCCCTTCAGAATTAAAATATGCCACTTCTCACGAGTGGGTTAGCGTAGCAATAGACGGTATCGTTACTGTTGGTATTACTGAACACGCACAAGGCCTTTTAGGTGACATGGTATTTGTTGAATTACCAGACGTTGATGATTCAATTAGCACTGGCGATGATGTTGCTGTTGCAGAATCGGTTAAAGCAGCTTCAGATATTTACGCACCTGTTTCGGGTATTGTTGTTGAAATCAATGAAGCACTTGAAGATGCTCCTGAGTTAGTTAACTCTGATGCGTTTGGTGAAGGTTGGTTATTTAAAGTTAAACTTGATGATGCAAGCGAGTTAGAAGACTTACTTGATGCTGAAGGTTATGCCTCATCTATCGACGAAGACTAATTTTCTTTTTCGGTCACATTCAGCATTTATACTGCGTTGCCTTTGTTATTCGTTTCCATCGCTTAGTGTACTAAGCTCAGTAAACTCATAACTTCAGCACCTTGCCTAACAGCTGACTGTTTACGAAAAAATTTTAGCGTAGTTAATCAACTTTAGTCGGCATTACTTGTTTTGTCACTCAGTGTACTAAGCTCCAGCAATAAGTAATTTAATGGCTTTGCCTAAAGACTGATTATCTTAGCTAAAACAGTAGATTTAAATTTTAGATCTACTCTAAATATTAAGCCTCTTTCTTCTTATAAGAACCTGACGCTTTCTTTTATTCTGTATTAGTACAACTTATTTAAGTGAAACTGTTATGACCTCAAATGTAATTGTTAACTCATTAGCGCCTTCTTCGTTGACACAACTAGAGCAAACTGAAGACTTCATCCGTCGCCACATTGGCCCAAGTCAATCACAAACTCAAGCTATGTTGAAAGACCTAGGCGTTGAGTCGGTTGATGCCTTAATCGATGAAATCGTACCAAGTGATATTCGTTTAGCTGATTTGCCAAACATCCAAGAGAGTAAAACAGAAGTTCAAGCATTGGCTGATTTAAAAGCTGTTGCTAGCTTAAATAAAGTGAACGACACTTACATTGGTTTAGGTTATTACGGTACTTTAACGCCAAACGTTATTGCGCGTAACGTGTTAGAAAATCCAGGTTGGTATACCGCGTATACGCCGTATCAACCAGAGATTGCCCAAGGGCGTTTAGAATCATTATTAAACTTCCAACAAATGTGTATAGACCTTACTGGTCTTGACCTAGCTTCAGCGTCATTATTAGATGAATCTACCGCTGCAGCAGAAGCCATGGCATTAGCCAAACGTGTTTCTAAAAACAAACAATCAAACTTATTCT
>CAJWZC010000026.1 GCA_913049915.1 uncultured Colwellia sp. | reverse complement strand
ATTATTTACGCGACTAAATGTTCAGTCTTAAGTCCTCAGCAAGCTAGCGAGAAACAATTTATGGTCGTCAAGTGTCTCAGGCCTAGGTATTAGCTAAACCTAAGTTTATCGAACATTTTCTAAATATCATGAACTCTGGTGAGCAGTAGTAAAGTCTGTTGAACTGAAATTACCGAATAGAGAGATTAGATAAAAATACTATAATTAAGATTATTTCCAGCTTTAGCTTGTAAACAGTTATTTTGCTAAACCTGAAATACCGTAACGCTCTTCCGTTAAGTATCATTGTTCATCAAGTAATTTATAATTTACATTACGCAAAGCGTGAGGACGGTATTCAACAAGTTGTTGAATACATTGAGCAACATTAATTCGCACTCGCCGCTCTGTATGATTGAATAATGGCCATAAGTAGTTAATTGACCGTGCATTTCACCATTAACGATGGGCTTTATTACAATATCATCAAAAGTGATTTTATCGTTAAAATTTAATATGTTAAGTACTGAGTAATCCAATACTGACAAAGGTAACGCAGTGAGTTCATCGGCAATATTATCTAACATAAACTGCAAAGAAATATCTGATAAACCATCAAACCAGTAGCCACTACCAATATCACTATGATTACCGGCAAACCAAACTTCAGTTACCCGAGTATCCTGATTAAATAACGTGGGTTGCAACCATAATCGCTTTTCATCAAGGGCAAGAATATGTATCGCTCGTTCGATGTGTGGCGCTAAAATATTATTTTCAAAAACAATACTACTGGCAGGAAAGCTTTCAGGATCTAAATCCAAGGAACCACGAGTAACTGCAACTGTATCAAAAACACTTAAAAATTTAATAGGCATAGTCAAATGTGTAGCAAACATTCGGGCAATTGCGACACCTCGGGTAAAGCCAAAAATATAGACTTGAGCGCGAATAGTATAATGCCTACTAAATCCTCATGAGCCTCGCTGAGAATATCATCCATTTCACCATAAGTTGGTGCAAAGGCCGCATTAATAACACGTAGTAACCAATTACCTCTATTACCAATACCACTGTAATAAAAGCTATGTTGAGCTGGAGTTAATTCTAATTTATCGTTGTATGGACTCAGTTTTCTACCCAATAAGATGTGGAGTTTAAAATATTACTAATACTCTCATCATCAAAAAAGTCACTAACATCTTCGGAATTGTTACAAGTACCATCAAAGCAAAAGATGAGGGTTTTCATATTAAATTCCTGACTTATTTATTAATAATACTTAGAGTTATGAGCTTACTTCTCTGAGTAAACGTTTCATTAATTAGATTGATAAATTATTCTTTGACTATTAAAAAGCTGCGGTAACTTAATAATAAACATCAGTAATACTATCGCGCTAACTAACAAAGGTAATAGTTATGAAAAGTATAACAAATCATCAATAGCAAGTATTTATTTTAGCTAGTCAAGCTCAATTAGTTATTCAAATCATCTCATTTAAATGAGACGCTACAGAACAGTTTATTACTAATTTCTAAGCATGAACACTAGTCAACGCCCCTGTGTGGCTGATAGAATCCAACCTATTATATTTATTGAACATAAAAGAAGACATTGAGATGGGCAGAGCATACCAAAACCGTAAATTATCTATGGCAAAAACCGCAGGGGCCAAAACTAAAGTTTACTCTAAGTACGGTAAAGCAATTTACGTTTGTGCTAAAACTGGTGGTGTTGATCCCGATGGTAACCTTTCTTTACGTGGTTTAATTGATCGTGCAAAGAAAGATCAAGTACCTACTCACGTTATCGACAATGCCATTAAAAAAGCGTCAGGTGCTGGTGGTGAAGACTTCGTAGAAGCCCGTTATGAAGGTTACGGCCCTGGTAACTGTGTAGTAATTATTGATTGCTTAACAGATAATGGTAACCGTACCATTAAAGATGTGCGTCAATGTTTCAATAAAACAAATGCTAAAATAGGTACTTCAGGCTCTGTATCACATATGTTTGATCATCAAGCTGTTTTTGCTTTTAAAGGTGAAGATGATGAAACAGTTTTAGAAACACTGATGATGGCTGATATTGATGTAACTGATGTGGAATTAGAAGACGGTATTATTACTGTTTACGCTCCCCACACTGAGTTTTTCAAAATTAAAACTGAGTTTACTAATTCAATGCCTGACTATGAGTTAGAAGTTGAAGAGCTTTCTTGGGTACCACAAAACTATATTGAGCTTGAAGGCGAAGACAATTTAGAAAACTTTGAAAAATTTATCGCCATGTTAGATGACTGTGATGATGTTCAACATGTTTACCATAATGCTGAAATTAAAGATTAATATTCCTTATATTCCTTATATTGCTTAAGTAATGAAGTAATATAAAAATAAAAAAAGCTAATGTTATTTGTAATATTGGCTTTTTTTATCTTAGTGAAACAAAGAATAATAACTTACCGATGATATAACGGTAGTACTTTACCACTCAAACTATCGCGCCATTACTTACCCTATCAATAAATAGTGTTTCACCGTAATTACCACGTTTAATGCTCAAATCTATCGCTGTAACCTCCCCTTTATAGCGCGTTTCTATTTGCTTTTATGAGGTGTGACCAACAACTAAATTTTTGAGCAGTAAATCAATTTCTTTGGAAGTCGTACCATTGTCCTTTTTTTAGAGTCTTTAGGGTAATTAGAAACAAAGTAACCACAAGACCAGATTGGACTATTCGTTTTATGTAAGTACTTTGTCCTGCCTTCACGTGGCTTATCAAACTCAGCCTTTATTAGGCTGCTTTTGAAACGATATTTATTTCAACTAAGCGGCCCTGCTTAGTCGCTAGGCTCGATGAAAACCACCATGAGTAAACAACATACAGATATTTATAGTATTAATATTTTTTATTCTACCACAAAGCATCTAACTTTTGATGGTGCACGATACGGCGTAATGATAGCAAGCAGCATGACGAAAACGTAATAGGTGATGATTATTTAAATATGCTGTATCCATGGACTAATGATCATGCTTTTTATTAATAATCCTCTACTGACTATGATAAATTAGCATCGTTTGCTATCAATAATGACATTTCCCCCCCTTGGTTAGGTTACCGTTGAAGTCGATGCCAAGGAGTGACAGTATTTCTTATCGACCGACAAAAGATAGCTTAATATTTCCACGTACTAGTTATCTACAAGCAAATATTAAAATGATATCTATGGGCTACCTATTTTAGGATGACCTTAGCCATAAGTATATTGTGTTAATCATGAGTATAAAAAAACCAGTCTGTGCAGTAACTGGCTTTTATATATGACGTAGCTATTATTAGAGATGAATAAATTAGCTACTTTCGGCATCTGCCTCATTAGTTGAATCACTATTTTTTTGTCCTGATTCAACCTCTATTTTTGAAACCCGCTGTAAACCTCTAGGGAGCTTATTGCCACGACGACCACGTTCACCTTTATAGTGCTCAATATCAGCAGACTTTAAAGTAAGCTTACGCTTTCCAGCATGCAAGGTAATGGCAGTCCCTTCAGGGATGATACAAAGTAAACTAACAAATTCTTCCCGTGTTTTCGATCGTGCCGAAGGAATGTTGATAATCTTATTACCTTTACCTTTACTCAGTACTGGTAAGTTTTTAACTGGAAAAACTAACATACGTCCTTCGCTGGTAATTGTAAGGCAATTGTCATTTTCAATATTATTAATATAAGTTGGCGCTATCACTTTCGCGGCTTCTGGTAAGCTAATTAATGCTTTACCATTTTTATTTCGACTAACCATATCGGCAAAGCTGCTGACAAAGCCATAACCGGCATCACTGACTAACAAGTACTTAGCATCATCATCCGACATTAAGCTATGGACAAAAGATTTACCTGGAGAAATATTGAAGCGCCCAGTTAAAGGCTCCCCTTGAGAGCGAGCAGTTGGTAATGTATGCGCGTCTGTAGTAAAAGCACGGCCATCAGAGCCAATAAATACTACAGGACGATTACTTCGGCCTTTTGAGGCGCATAAGTAACTATCACCTGCTTTATAACTTAAGCTGGTCGGGTCAATGTCATGACCTTTAGCACAACGGGCCCAGCCTTTTTCAGATACCACCACAGTTACCTGCTCGCTTGGTACTAAATCTTTTTCAGTTAATGCTTTTGACTCGCTACGTTCAACTAATCGAGAACGACGATCATCACCATACAGTGCTGCGGCTTCAAGAATCTCTTTTTTCATCAGCGTACTCATACGCGCTTTTGAGTTAAGTATTTTTTCTAAGTATTCTTGTTCAATACGTAATTCATCTTGCTCTGCACGAATTTTTATTTCTTCAAGTTTGGCAAGTTGACGTAATTTAATCTCTAAAATTGAGTGCGCTTGGGTATCTGATAAGGAAAATCGAGACATCAATTCTGCTTTAGGGTTATCAAAGCCACGGATGATTTCAATGACTTCATCAATATTCAAGTAGGCAACTAATAAGCCATCAAGAATATGTAATCTAGCCAATACTTTATCTAAGCGATACTGTAAGCGACGGCGGACCGTTTCACGACGATATTCAAGCCATTCAGATAAAATGACTAGCAAATTTTTAACCGCTGGACGATTATCTAAACCTATCATGTTGATATTAACGCGATAGGTTTTTTCTAAATCAGTACTAGCAAATAAATGCTGCATTAATTGTTCAACATCAACACGATTTGAACGTGGAATAATGACAAGACGTACTGGATTTTCGTGATCTGATTCATCACGAAGATCAACTACCATGGGTAGCTTTTTCGCTGTCATTTGTCCAGCAATTTGTTCTAATATTTTACCGCCAGAGGCTTGATGAGGCAGAGAGGTAATAACAATATCTCCCTGTTCTACATCATATACAGCGCGCATTCTTATACTACCACGCCCTGTTTGATAAATTTTTTCAATCTCTGCTTTTGGAGTAATTATTTCTGCGTCTGTTGGGTAATCTGGTCCTTTAACAAAGTCGAGTAAGTCACTCACTTCTGCTTTAGGGTTTTCAATTAAATGCACACAAGCATCAGCTACTTCACGGACATTGTGCGGAGGAATATCGGTTGCCATACCAACAGCAATACCGGTAATACCGTTGAGTAAAATATGAGGTAACCGCGCAGGTAGCGTTTTTGGCTCTTGCATAGTGCCATCAAAATTTGGCTGCCAATCAACGGTGCCTTGCCCTAATTCAGCAAGCAATACTTCACTAAAACGTGATAATCGAGACTCAGTATAACGCATTGCGGCAAATGATTTAGGATCATCGGGTGCCCCCCAATTTCCTTGACCATCTACTAACGGGTAACGATAAGAAAAAGGTTGTGCCATCAGCACCATAGCTTCATAACAAGCACTATCACCATGGGGATGAAATTTACCTAATACGTCACCAACAGTACGTGCAGATTTTTTATATTTAGCCGTCGCAGATAAACCAAGCTCTGACATTGCATAAACTATACGTCTTTGTACCGGCTTTAAGCCATCACCAATATGTGGCAATGCACGATCCATAATGACGTACATGGAATAGTTTAAATAAGCTTCTTCAGTAAAACGCCTTAATGGGACTTGTTCTACTCCATCAAGGCTATATTCGAGCGCATCTGACATGAATTGGTTTTCCTGATATGTCGAGTCTAATTATTTGCATTTTTAAGGTTATAGCTTTGACTAGGGCAGCCAACCACAACCTGAAACTATAGCTTATCTGATTATGCTCTTAGACAAAATAGATAAAGTCACAAAAGCTTTAATAATATTAAGTCTAATAAGTGATTTCCCATACAGGGAAAATTAAAAGCGAAAAAATAGAGCTTATTTAAATACAATAGGTATTAGGCTGTACATCTAATACTTAGACAATATCCTGATAATAAACGACTTTATCTCGACCTTGTTCTTTCGCTTGATACATAGCTAAATCTGCTCGATGTAATAAATCATCAAAACTCATTTTATTATCGTTCATGGTAGCGACACCAATACTGATAGTTACCTTACTTTGCAACATTAATGCTGAGAAGTCATATTGTGAAATTTTATTATTAATATGCATGGCAATTGCTTTCGCTTTATTACTGTCTGCAAAAGGTAATAATGCGACAAACTCCTCTCCACCTAAACGAGAAAACACATCGCGAGAGCGCATAGTCTCTTTAATTAACTGAGACATTGTCATTAAGATTTGGTCACCTATCTGATGACCAAAGTTGTCATTAATTTTTTTAAAATGGTCTAAGTCCATTAATAGCACCGATAATTCAGTTGGATGTGAAGCAAAACTTAACACCATTTTTTCTCCCCATCCAAACAAAGCACTGCGGTTTGGCAGGCCCGTTAAATCATCTGTGCGAGTCAAACGGAGCAGTGTATTGCGTATTCTTAACTGTTGGAAGAAAAGTAAAACAAAAACGATAGCGGTAAAGATAATCAGAGTGATATTATATTGCTGCGCTACTTTTTCACCTTGGACTTCAGCAACTCGACGAATTTTTAACTTATTTTGACTTTCTAACAAAGCATTACTGGCTTTTTTATCATTTACCTCAAATGATTGCTCTAAAGAAGCAATCATAGCCAAACGCTTATTTTTACGATAAATATAATATTTATTCAGATACGCTTTTTTCTCTAAATATGCTGGTTCATATTGTTTTTGTCTGGCGTAGTGATCAGCTAATAGTAAATGCAGTTGTAAAAATTCAGGTTGAGCTAATTGCTGCTCTGATATTTGTTTCGATAATTTATCTACTGGTTGCAAAAGAGTGACAATATTTGCACTATCAATATTTTTTCCCATCGAATTTATCTTTAACAATGCTTGAGCAACCAAAAGTAAGTACTGCTCTGCTGCATTGAGGGGCGTTTTCGATAAAGTCAGTTGTGCGACTGCTAGTTGAATTTTATGGCTATTGGTCGTTGTTTCTTTTAGTTTAGCCATGAGGGTAAGTAAATCAGTATTTATAGGTAATATTTTTATTACGGGTAAATTCAATGCCTTATTTTTACTGATTGTTGCTTTTACTTCTGTGGACACATTTACCGACTCATCTGCCTGACAAATAGAAAAAAAACAAGATAAAATCAATGGTATAAATAAAAAACTCATGATAATTCGACTGATAAACATCATTAGCCACACACCTTATTTCTTCCTGATGCTTTTGCTTGATAAAGCTGCTCATCAGCTCTTTTTATCAAGCTACTTAAATCGTTATCATGATCTAAGGTCGCTACACCAATACTGACACTAATATTAAGGTTATCCACCTTGCTAAACTGCCATGTATATTCATCAATACTCATACGAATACGCTCACTAATTTCTAGTGCCGATATTATCGTAGTCTTCGGTAAACAAACCATAAACTCTTCACCGCCAAAGCGACCAAAAACATCACTTTTTCGTATCATATTAGCGCCAAGATAAGACACTTGCGCTAATACTTTATCGCCGGCATTATGACCTAACCTATCATTAATATTTTTAAAGCGATCGACATCTATCATCAATATGCTCAAAGGAAGTTGCCTTACCTGTGCAAACTTAAAAGCCTCTTGAGATTTGATCATTAAACTACGTCTATTGACCGCTCCAGTCAGTATATCAATGCTGGAGGCAATTTTAAGCTGGCGCTGATTTTGAATTAATTTCACCAAAACCCAAGCAAAAGCTAAAGTGACTAGAGCACTAATAATGAGGTAAAAACGTTGCTCTTTGTTTTCTAAATTTGCTTGCTGAAAATTGTCTTCATGCCGCACTTGTTGATTGTTTAATAGCTCACTTTCTCTATCTGCTTTTTCTGCTTCAAGCCTAAGGCGAACTTGCGTAATAGAACGGTTATCTTCATTTTCATATAACTTATTTGTTAAAAAAATCACTCTAGACTTTGTTTCATAAGCTTGCTGAAATAGGCCTTTTTTATAAAAAACAGCCGCTTTTAGGTTGATGATACTGGTATAATTCTTCTTTTTTATCAGAGGCATATCCTGTTGATTAGTAAGTATTTTTTCAATACGCGCTATACTTACTAATACTTCATCAAAGCGATCTAAATCATATAAAACATTAGCTTCATCAAAATAAAACTGTAAGTGAAAATCGAGTTTTTCAGTAAACTGTAAATGCTGCTTGGCCATCAATAAATATTGATAGGCAATATCGGGATTACTCTCAGGTTTGGTTAAGTGTGCCCAAGACAGACCTGAATAAACAGTAAACATATTGTCACTTGGGGTGTCTTTATTTGACTCTGCAATGATGGTTTCAAATACGGCTATCGCTTGCTGATAATCCTTATTATAGATATGGGTATTGGCAATGTTATTTAGGCTGTTATGTGCGGCTAATAACATACCAGCTTTTTTAAAATGCAAATACGATTGCTGATAATAGTCCATTGATTGTTCATCTTGTAGTAGATGTGAATAGACAATGCCTAATTCAGTATTGACAGTACCTTTAAGCTCTTCATCATCGGTTTGTCGAGCAATTTTATAGGCATCATTAAGTAAAACTAAAGAACGTTTTAAGTCATCGGTAAGATAAGCAATCGCGCCTAAGTTAATAAGGCCTGAAGCAACTTGTATTTTATTGTGCAAAGACTCTGCAACTTCCAAGCCCTTTTTGTATTCTTTTGTGGCCTGGCTAATATCCCCTAAACTCTCGAGAGCAAAACCTTTTAAGTATAATAATTCGCTAATAATTATACTTGGACTGGCAAGTCTTCTCGCTATACTGAGTCCTTGATCAGCCGTTTTTTTAGCTATGCTATATTTATTTTTATCAAGATATATCTCAGTGAGTAACTTAAAATAAAGTAAGTTTTGTTCGATAGTTAGCGCATTAAGACGGTTTTCATAAATAGTAAGTTGTTTGAGAGAGAGGGCTAAATCAGTTTTTTTAAGTTCTTTGACCTGTTCTGCCACACGGTTAAACTGTTTCAGGTCGACTATTTCTTGAGCAACATTAAGCATTGGTAATAGTAGAAAGGCAATAGTAATAAAGACTTTGATCGCTTGAGAGTTTTTTTTAATAAAGCATAACAAACAGTAATTCCTTAATAAGCAGCTCAGTATTTACGAAAATTTGATTAAGGCAGTATAAAACTATTTTACCTGAGAGTTAAACCGTAATATTTACTTATTCATGCCATTTTTCGAACAAAATAACTGGCTAGTAAAGTGAATATGAAGGCAAAAGATATACAGGCGAGTAAACCGACTTGCTGATAAATTAGTCCTGATAGTACAGTACCAAGTAATCGCCCCATGGCATTAGCCATATAATAAAAGCCAACATCCATAGAAACACCTTCATCCCTAGCAAGGGCTACAATAAGATAACTATGCAGTGATGAATTCATCGCAAAAACAGTACCGAATATAAAAAGGCCGATAATCAGTATTTCATTATTTTGCGGAAAAAGGTAGATAGCGAGACATAGAATTAAAGTCACCTGCGCAAGTAATACTGACCAGAGTATAACTTGCTGATGTGAGGTGTTTTTTTCACTAGCGCTAAGAAGTCTGAGTATTCTTGGTGCATTCGCTTGAATGATGCCATAAAAGATAATCCAACAAGCGAGAAAAGTACCTATTGCTTGATGTTGCCACTGTAATTGACTTGCCAAATATACAGGTAAAGCAATGACAAACCAGACATCACGACCAGCAAACAGGCACAGACGCGCCGCGGATAAATAATTTAATGATGTGTTTTTTGAAAATAACTGACTAAATTTGGCTTTGTAACTTGTTTTACCGATATCACCACGTAACATAGGAAAAGCACTCAAAGCAACAATGACTAATGCAATGGCCATCAATAGTACTGATAATTGAAAGCCAAAAGTAGTCAGTAACAAGCCACCAAGAAAAAAACCAACACCTTTCAACGTATTTTTTGAACCCGTGAGTAAAGCTACCCATTTGAATAGTTTGTTGTCTGACTCTTCACTATTTACTTTATTTACCAGTAACTTAATACTCGACTTAGCACTCATTTTGTTAAGATCTTTAGCAATACCCGACAATGCTTGAGCAAACATGACATAAGCAACACTTAAGTATTCACTTGGTAGCGCTAACATCAACAGGGCTGAAACCTGGATAGCGGTACCAATTAACATGGTTTTGTTTAAACCAATACGAGCACCAAGCCAACCACCAACAAGATTTGTGATGACACCAAAGACTTCATAAAGAATGAATAATGTCGCTAACGCAAAAGGGCTATAACCTAACTGATAAAAATACAACAACACCAACATGCGCAATGCGCCATCTGTTAGGGTAAATGCCCAATAGTTAGCGGTGATTGCACTGTATTTTTTTACTGATTGCGATAGTGAACTAAATGAAGCCAAACTATAACTCGTTAAGCTTAGCTTCAACAATGCAGCCATTGGAAATACTCGACCCGGCTTTACTACTTAAACTATTTGCTATTAAGGTCATCAGCTCAGCGGTACGATTCGCATAACCCCATTCATTGTCATACCATAAATACATTTTTAGTTGGCTGCCATTAATCACCATGGTCGATAGTGCATCAACAACACAGGATCTAGCATCTGTTTTATAATCAACCGATACTAAAGGCTTAGTTTCATAGCCCAAAATCCCCTTGAGTTCACCTTCAGCGGCATCAGACATTAACTGATTGATTTCTTCAATAGTGACATCTCGCTGCATTTCAAAAACACAGTCAGTTAATGAGGCGTTTGCCAGTGGCACTCTAACCGCATGACCGTTTAATTTTCCTATTAATTCAGGGAATATATCAGTAATCGCTTTAGCTGAGCCGGTAGTCGTTGGAATTAAAGACAGACCACAAGCACGTGCTCGGCGTAAATCTTTATGTGGAGCATCTAATATGGTTTGGGTGTTAGTAATATCGTGAATGGTGGTCATGCTGCCATGTTTAATACCTACCGACTCTTGCAATACTTTAACAACTGGCGCCAAACAGTTAGTTGTACATGAAGCGGCAGTAACAATACTATGCTCATCAACTTGATATAAGTGCTGATTAACACCCATGACGATATTCACCATGTCACTATCCGAATCATCACCGGCTAACTTCATTGGTGCAGTAACAAGTACCTTTTGAACACCTTGAGTAAAGTAAGCTTGTAACTTTTCTTTATCACGCATAACACCAGATGCTTCAATAACAAGGTCGCATCCAGACCAATCTGTTGCTGCTATATCACCATTTTGGCTTACCGTTAACCTACTACCATCAATATGCATAAGTTTATTTTCAGCTGTTGCCTCATATTGCCAACGACCATGAATAGAGTCAAAGTTAAGTAAATGCGCCAGCGTTGGCGCATCACCTGCAGGGTCATTAATTTGCACAAACTTCACTCCTGGCCAATGCCATGCAGCCCGTAAAATTAATCTTCCAATACGACCAAAGCCGTTTATACCTACTTTAATTGTCATTTTATTAACTCTTATTTCATCTGTTGTTAGTGTTAAGACTTCAATTGAATTCATATTATAAGACATAAAAAATCCTCTAAAAAAGAGGATTTTTCAAATTAACTATATTACCACTTTGTGACATCTAAATGACAAGCATTGATCACAGTAACTTATGTGCTTAATGCCCTGAAAATACTAGTACTTTAACCGGTAGTAACAACGCTTGTATACGCAGGATAATGGCATGAACAACACCTACCGTGTCAACTATGTGTAAATAAAGACTCTCCGTAGTACTGAGCATTCCGCTAGCAATTAATTCATGATGGTAGCTGTATGCATTAGCAATACATTTTGTTCCTGGAATAACGCCATCAAGACCACCTTCATAAAGTGGTACCAACTTTACTGTTAACGTACCTGGCTTTACGAGGTCTTGAACATCTAACAAGGCTTCATTAGTTCGAATCTGACCTGTTGCAATAACACTTTGAATACTCGCTACTTTCATCGGGATAATGGTGAACGGTTTAGATAAACAGGTAATTTCAGCAAAAGAACCTACTTTAATAACACTTGCTGCTAACTGGTTAAAGCCAGCTTGAACAGCCTCCTTTCCAGAAGCCTCTCCAGAGGAAGGAACTATTATACCAGCAGTACGAATCATCGGGTTGACAAAATCTCCTGACTGCAGAGAAAACTGCTGCAATTGACCATCAATATGGGCATAGACGGTACGTTTATCTTCATCAACTAAGGCTTTATCTAAAGCTTTAATAGCACTCGCTTTTTTAGCTGGCAAAACATTATCGATTACGGCTTGCGCTGACGTTTTATTCGCTAAAGAGGCGGATAAGCCCGCTTTATTCATCGCCACAGTATCAGCTATTTTTTGTACTTCGCTTTCACTAATAATATTTATGCCTTTGAGTGATAACGCCTTCTTACGATCATATTCATTCTTCGAACGCATATAAGCACTTTTCGATTTTTCGACATTACTTGTAGCTACCGCTAGTTGTGCGTAAGCAGTAGAAAATTCAGCTTCAACTTGCTTAACTTGTGCTTCTGCTTGCTCAATAGCTACTATCTGAAATTCATCATACATGCTAAAAATAGCAGTACCTGCTTTAATTTCCTGATGATTTTTCACAAAAACACTCTCAACTCTACCACTCTTTTCTGGCATGATAGAGACCGTTCTAAATAGTGGTGCTGCATTGGTAGTTGATGGGTGGTAATAAAAAATTAACGTGACTAATGAAATCGATAAAACAGCACAGGCTGAGATACCCCATCGCAATTCATACCACACGCTAAAAAAAGTAATTTCTTTCCCCCAGACTTTACCTTGACGATATTTTCGGAATAAATAATCTGGTAAAATAGTGATAAGAGAACAAAGTAGAATTTCTAACATTCGTTATTTCCCTTAATAATCTCTTCTTGATCTACAGTATTTACCTGTACTTTTTCTTGCTTATTTGCCGCTATAATTTCTAAAGACTTGGCGATAGATTTTAACGGTGCTAAAAAATCAGGTAATTCAACAACAGCTAACACTAATGCCGCCACCCAAAAAATATTATTATGGGTAAACAAGGCTAAAATAGTTAAGATTGTGATCAGTTGTATTTGGGTATGATTTTTACCGTGGGCAAGATGCTCAGGTATCGCATGTAATTTAAAGTAAAAAACACCTGCTAATAAAACTAACACGATAAGAATAATAGCCATGACGACCATTAAAGGATCACTATTAGCACCAGCTAAATATCCAGGAATCTGTTCTGCACTCATTTTACGTCCCTATTTTTTATGTTGTTTTTGTTATATACCCGCTCCACCTAAAGATGCTCGTTTCAGGAAACCTGAGCGAATCATAACCAAGACACATATTTTTGTTAAGGGTCACTCCCTTAAAAACAAATGTAACGACGAGCATGTTTTGCTCAGACTTCCCCAAAGGACTAGTTTATAAACGCTTTCTACTGCGTTATTGATTTCGACAATAGAATAACTATTCTCTTCAATCAATGCCTTGCCTAAAGACGTTTATAATTCCAGCTAAAACCTGCACCTTCAAGAGGAACGGGTATAAAAGTAAGCGTAAATTACTCTACCTATTACCCGTTCATATTAAGAAAACAAATTAAACAATCGCCATATCACCCTTACTTTGCAGCCAAATTTTCCTATCTGGACTGCGCTTCTTAGATAACAGCATATCCATAAGCTCCATGGTTTCACTGTGCTCATCAATCGTTAACTGCACTAATCGACGTGTATTAGGATCCATGGTTGTTTCACGCAATTGTGGTGGGTTCATTTCACCCAAGCCTTTAAAGCGCTGCACGTTTACCTTACCACGTTTTTTATCTGCTTCAATTCTATCTAAAATACCGTCTTTTTCAGCTTCGTCTAATGCGTAGAACACTTCTTTACCTATATCAATACGGTATAAAGGCGGCATAGCAACGTAAACATGGCCCGCTTCTACTAGCGGTAAAAAGTGTTGCATAAATAACGCACATAACAAGGTCGCTATATGAAGGCCATCGGAATCGGCATCCGCTAAAATACAAATTTTTCCGTAACGTAATTCAGATAAATCGTCACTATCTGGGTCAATGCCTAACGCGACAGATATATCATGTACCTCTTGTGAAGCAAGAATTTGACCTGAGTCGACTTCCCAAGTGTTTAGGATTTTACCGCGCAGTGGCATAATAGCTTGAAACTCTCGGTCTCTTGCTTGTTTAGCACTACCGCCAGCAGAGTCACCCTCCACTAAAAACAGTTCGGTTCGGGCTAAATCTTGACTGCCACAATCCGTTAATTTACCTGGTAAAGCCGGTCCTTGAGTGATCTTCTTTCGTACTACTTTTTTACTAGCACGCATACGTTTTTGTGCGTTGTTGATACAAAAGTCTGCCAATAATTCAGCTTTATCTGTGTGCTCGTTTAGCCATAAACTAAAGGCATCTTTGACCACACCAGTAACAAAAGCAGCACATTGACGTGATGATAAACGCTCTTTGGTTTGTCCGGCAAATTGCGGGTCTTGCATTTTGATAGATAAGATATAACTACACTTATCCCATATGTCATCATGGGTTAATTTGACGCCACGCGGTATTATATTTCGAAATTCACAAAATTCTCGCATCGATTCAAGTAGCCCTTGACGCATACCGTTAACATGGGTACCTCCAGAGATGGTTGGAATTAAATTTACGTAACTTTCACCAATACTTTCGCCACCTTCCGGTAACCAAGTAATAGCCCAATCAGCCGCTTCAAGTTGTGAGGAAAAACTACCGACAAAAGGCTGTTCTGGTAATGATACATAACCTTTTACCGCTTCTTTTAAATAATCAACCAGGCCATCTTCATAACACCACTCATATTTTTTATCTTCAATTTTATCGTGAAACTTTAGCGTTAAACCAGGGCATAATACCGCTTTAGCTTTCAATAAATGCGTAAGATGGCGTACCGAAAATTTAGCGGTATCAAAATAGCTAGCATCAGGCCAAAATTTAACACTGGTGCCGGTATTTCGTTTTCCTACCGTGCCAGTTTCTCGTAGTTCTTCAACTTTATCGCCATTTTCAAACGCCATTTCATAGACTTTACTGTCTCGTCTAATACTGACATCAACACGAGTGGATAAAGCATTAACGACAGAAATACCAACACCATGTAAACCACCTGAAAATTGGTAGCTTTTATTTGAAAATTTACCACCCGCATGCAACTTACAAAAGATAAGTTCAACACCTGACACGCCCTCTTCAGGATGAATATCAGTAGGCATACCACGGCCATCATCGATAATTTCAAGTGATTGATCGGCATATAAAATAACACTAATATTTTGTGCATGACCGGCAAGTGCCTCATCAACAGAGTTATCAATGACCTCTTGACCTAAATGGTTTGGTCGAGTGGTATCAGTATACATACCCGGACGGCGACGAACGGGTTCTAAGCCACTAAGTACTTCAATAGAATCGGAGTTGTATTGGTCAGTCATTTGAAACTCAATTTAATCGTGGTTAAAAGGTCTAAGTATTATTTATTAATATGTGCGACAGCTTATAAAACAGAGTAGATTTGATATATTTAATCAAGTTGAAAATAGTCACTGATGGTAGGTAAGCAACTATCAAAGTTGATAAAGCTATGATCTCCCCCCTCTTGTACTATTAATCGACAATGTTGATATTTTTCCACAGCTTGTTGGTAATTTAACACTTCATCACCCGTTTGTACCATAACTAGGTAATTATTTTTTTCCTTACCATCAATGGTTGGTGCCCTTTGCTCAATCGCTTGCAACTGCTGGATATGATCTTCCGTGACTTGATACACTTCTTCGGTATAAGGATTAACTTGCTCGCCAATATAGTCATTCAATAATTCATAAGGCCTTATCGCTGGGTTCACCAAGACCGCTGAGCAGTTATATTTTTCTGCTAGATAACAAGAGAAATAGCCGCCTAATGAAGAACCAATTAAATGCCATTGTGTATTTGAACTGTTTGTCTTTGAGTTATTTGCCTTTGAGCTATGTTTTTCAATAAGTTGCTCTAATTGAATAATTGCTTTCGCGGGCGTTGATGCCAATTGCGGGCAGAAGAATGTGACGTATGGATAATACTGTGCTAAATATTTACGGGTTTGTTCTGCTTTTAATGACAGCGGCGAAGAGTTGAAACCATGAATGTAGAGAATGTATTTTTTCATTAGTAAGCTTTTATAGTTATTATTTATTTACGTTAGTAATTTTAGTTGTTAAACAACGGTGCTATTTTGGCAACAAAACCATAAAAAGCTCACTTTTTAAAGTAATGTTAGTGCTAATTGTTATAACTTTATAACGTCAGTACTTAATTGACCATCGACATGTAAATAAAAAATTCTATATCCCGGCCCTTTCACTAAAGCAGCAACACCATCAACGTTCGGGTCAAACTGTATTGATGTAGCTGGACAAGTGTATAAAACTAATTGTTCTTTAATTTTTTCGTTTGGTGTTTGGGTCAACTGCATAGCACTATGGACATGGCCGCAAGCAATAGCTTTTATATTATTATAACCCTTTATCGCTTGCCAGAAATCAGCTTTATTTTGTAAGCCATGTTTATCAATAAAGTATCCCACATCAATAGGGTGATGATGCATCATAAGTAACTGATTTTTATTTGGCTGGATAGCACTTTTTAACTTTTCTAATGCTGTTTCAGTAACGTAACCTGCTGGTGTCGCACTTTTACTATCGACGAGCTGAACTTGCCATTGAGGTAGGTTGATTTCTTTATCTGCTAAAAATGGCGACACTGAAAAATACTTTGTCAATAGCTCAGGCTCATCATGATTGCCGGCCAAATAATAAATAGGCACGGTAATAGAGCATTCATGCACACAATCAACAAAATTCTGGTAAGACTGCTCAGTATGATCTTGAGTTAAGTCACCAGTAAAAACGACGAAGTCTATTTGGGCGTTGTTACCAACACTCAGTAAAACCTCTCGAAGATTATCGAGTACGTTATACCCGTGATGTAGGCCATCTGGAGATGAAAATAAATGACTATCTGTGATTTGTGCTATTACGATAGGTTTTTTGTTTACAGAGCAAGGTTCAATCGAGTTCATTAGTTAATACTTCATAAATTAGTATTGCAACTCAAGATTTACTTGCCCTAAACGCAAACAGAGATGTAACCATTCATTTAAAAATTGATTCGTTTGCTGCTTTTCATCTTGCTGATGCATTTGACTATTTGGGTAATCGTAGCGCGGTTTCACTTGCCTGATATCTTGCGTAGACAATACTTCAGCCATTCGAGCATCATGATATAAACGAATAGTCATACGAGGATGTAACGCGCTGACAACAATGCCTGGAATGTTTTTAAGTGAATAACTTAAGCTTTCTTGCTCAAAGCTAATGACCGAGGTATAGGGAGTGACTTCCTTTATCGTTACACTATATACGAGAAAATCACTGATAAAAAAATGACGTGTTTCTCCGAGCGCGGTTTTACTCGCCAAGACTTTAAGTAATAACATATAGTTGTTCGCACACAAGGTCATCAAACTAACTAAATTAGGACGATAATTTTTTCTAGTGCCGTTAACCAATGTCCTATTAGGGAAAAAACTCATGAGTGCCTCTTAACCATCATTGTAAGAATGACTACCTAAAGTACTTGTACCTTTAATACTTGTATTATTTAATAAAGAGCGATTGGTAGTTCATTGCCAGCCATTGTAACCCGATAATTGTGGCTGCGTTAGTGATTTTACCTTGAGCTAATAAATCTAGAGCATGAGTTCGACTGACTAGATGTAGCAAGATGTCTTCATTTTCTTCAGGTAAGCCATAAACTGCCCCTGTTTCAACTTTATCACTGTTAAAATACGCTAAATATAGATGAATACGCTCACTCATGCCGCCAGGACTAGAGAGGTATTGCATAATAGGGACTAGATCATTACTGCGAAGCGTTAAATCAGCTTCCTCTTTAGCTTCTCGTATTGCTACCTCAATAGGGCTTTCATTAGCATCAAACATTCCAGCAATAAACTCTAATAACCAAGGGCTGTCATCCCCCCTTAAGGCGCCAGGTCGAAATTGCTCAATCAACAACAACTTATCTAATTTTGCATCGTAGGGCATAACAACCACAGCATCACCACGTTCAAATATTTCGCGGGTGAATAGCTGACTTTGTTCTCCTGAGAAAAGCTTGTGTTGTAGTGAGTATTCATTCATCTTAAAAAAACCCTGATACTTAGTTTTAATAGAGTGCACTGATACCTGTTCATTATTGAATTTCAACATTGATAACGGCTTGTTCATATCATTTTTCATCATTTGTCTCTTTTTAATAATAATTTGTTACACTAGTAAACAGTTATTTTATTTGGTTAATTTAAAAATCCATGTAGGATACCCTATCAGCGAATATCAATAAATAAAGCATATACCCGTTCCGGTTGTATCCTGCCTTTTTAAATAGAACAGGTATAAGAGTAGTCCAAGGAATTCCTTACTCATGAATAAAACACTAAGCACACTAATTATAGCGATAACTGCAGCCATTAGCAGTACACATGCCCAAGCTGATGATTTATTAACAGTATATCAGCAAGCTCTATTAAACGATCCTGTGGTACTTAAAGCACAGGCACAATTTATGATAGTCAAAGAAGATATCGTGCAAGCGCGCTCAATATTGTTACCACAAATCACGGCAAGTGCTGGATATAACACTGGTGAGCAAGATTCTTACCAAACTCCTGAGAACTCGCCTGCTTATGTAGGGACCTCTGAGTTTTCCAGCTTAACGTATGGCGCCAACTTAAATATGCAACTTTATCATCATGATAGTTGGTTACGTTTAGGTAATGCAGAAAAAGCAGCTCATCAAAGTGATTTGACTTACCAAGTAGCTAAACAAGATTTAATTACCCGTGTTGCCAAGGCTTACTTTGATTTACTCAGCACTAAAGATGACTTAGTTTTTGCTACTGCAGAAAAAGATGCCATTGCGCGTCAACTAGAACAAACTAAACAACGTTTCTCAGTAGGTTTAACCGCTATTACTGATGTTTATGAAGCACAAGCGCAATTTGATAGTGCTGTTACAGAAGAGATTCGAGCAAAAAATGCTATCTTCCAAGCCGAAGAAGAGTTACGTGTTATAACGAACACCTACCCTAAAAATGTTAGTGTTTTAAATACAGACCGTTTTAGTACTAGTACTCCTACGCCAAATAGCGCCGATGAATGGCAAGTCACTGCTGAAGCTAAAAATCTAGATTTAATTACCGCTAAGGTAGGTATTGATATAGCACAGGATAATATTAATATTGCCCGCTCTGGTCATTATCCTACGCTAGATTTTGGTGCTAATTATAGCGGTAAAGATGATGAATCAACATTCAATGATAACCCGACTATAGATGCCCCTGGTGTTAATGGTTACTCTCTTGGCGTGCAATTGAGTATTCCAATTTACTCTGGTGGTGCTATTCAAAGTTCGGTACGTAAAGCACAAAATAGCTTTGTACTTGCCAGCCAAGACTTATCTTTAACACATCGTGGTGTGGTTCGTACTACACGTAATGCTTATAATACAGTTATTGCCGCTATTTCAGCTATCAAAGCGTTTGAGCAATCAGTACTAAGTGCTCAAAAAGCACTTGAAGCTACAGAAGCTGGTTTTGAAGTAGGTACGCGTACTATTGTTGATGTATTAGATAGCACGCAGAATTTATATAATGCTAAACGTAATTTATCTACAACTCGTTATGCTTATATCCAAAACGTTTTATTATTAAAACGTGCTGCAGGAACTATTACTGATGAAGACATAAGTGCTATCAACTCTGGTTTAATAGCAGCTAACTAGTCTGTTTTATAACTAACAGATTAAAGTATTAAAAAGCCCTAAGCAACAATATTGCTTAGGGCTTTTTTTTACATTGACAACTTAAATGACCCTAGAGAATCGATTTTATGTAATGGAAATACCTAATCCAAAGAAGGTGTCACTTCGTCCTCAAGATAATAAACATATGATTATTTGTCTAATATAGCGACATATGTGATGGAGATTAGCTAAATGTTTACTAAGCTTACCTGGTCTATGATTAAAATTAGACCAGTGTTTTGATGAAGCTGGTAAGCTCTTTTGCTTCTCGTTCAGCGGAGTAATGTTCTTCAACCCGTTGACGACCTGATAGCCCCATTTGAACAAGTTTTTTTTCATCACTCAATAATAACGCCATTTTATCTTTTACTGCCATTAAATCATTTACTGGCACAATATACCCATCAATACCTTCGCGAATAACTTCAGGCCATGCGCCTGCTTCACTAGCAAGTACTGCTGAGCCGCTACTCATTGCTTCAAGAATAGTTAAGCCAAAACCTTCTTTTTCACTTAAGGCTACTACAAGGGATAAACTACTAAAGATCTTTGGAATATCAGAAAAATCCTGCTCTCCAACAAAAATTATACGCTCAGCTAGACCTGCCTGCTCGATACTATCATGTAACTCTTGACTGAATTTTTTATGCTTAGCCGCTACACCACCAACAATAACAGCGGTATAATCAGGGTAGTCCTTTAATAAAGCAATGCAGCTTTGTACAAATAGGTGAACACCTTTTTGTTTTCTTACTCGCCCAAGTATAGCAATACCATGCTTACCTTTTGCCAGGGTATTAGGTAATAAATCAAGTGATTGCCAAGCTTGTTGCTTATCTTTACTTGCCTTGTAAGCGTTTGTATTAACACCATGATAGATAACAGCACTTGGCGGATTATCCAAATAGGTAGCAGAAGCTTTACACATAGCAATAACAGCATCCATACGTCTTATTAGCCAGCAAGTAAACTTAGCGCGTTTACGTTGAGCGGCAGAACTAAAAACCAACTTTATCTTAGCTCTAAAGAAATATTTTAATACCACGCCTTGAATCATTTCATCAACACGACGAGCATGAAAAACACGGAACTTACCATTGGAGAGAGGGCTTTGGCACATTTTTACTACTTGCCAAAAACCGATAGCTAAGCGAGTATCGGTTAAGTTATTCTTCCCCATGATACGCAGCGGGATCATATCCTTTTGATAAGCTACCACCTGCAACATCGTTGAAGTAATACCTGAAAAATTCCGTTTTGAATTTCCAATGATAAGCTCAATTTCTGTATTGCTTAACTCTTGGCCAACCACTACTTCCATTAAAAAGTCTCAAATACCAATTATTAATTTATTGGTCGCTATTCTACTGCAAAACCAACCTAAAGTGGTAAATAACTTCATTGCCCAAGACAAACTAACTTGCGTATAATCAAGCATTATTAAATTAAAGGTTTAAGAGAAAATACATTGAGCAAAAATAAAGTGTTACAACCTAACTTCAAGTTATCTTTTTTACTACCCAAGTACTGGTTAACTTGGCTGGGTGTTTTTATCCTTTATAGTATTTCTTGGTTACCTTTCAAACTACAGCTCGCAATGGGCCGTGTGTTAGGTCGATTAATATTCAAGATGGCTTCAAAACGAAAACATGTAGCATTGACCAATTTACGCTTATGTTTTCCAGATAAAAAGGAGTCAGAACTTCAACATATCCTAAAGAAAAATTTTGAGAATACCGGTATCGCACTATTTGAAACAGGTATGGGTTGGTGGTGGCCAAACTGGCGAGTAGCGAGAAAAGTAAGAGTAATAGGGGCTCACCATATAACTGATGCACAAAAACAAGGTAACGGCGTGCTTCTTTTATCAATGCATAACTTAAGTTTAGAAATGTGTGCGCGTGGTGCTGGATTAGATAATCCGTTAGTTGTTTTTTATAGACCTCATAATAATGATTTAATGGAGTTTTTTCAGCATAAAGGTCGAGGTCGCTCTAATAAATACATGTTAGGAAAACGCGATGTAAGAGGTTTATTACGTGCCCTGCATAATAAAGACGCTTGTGCGTATCTTCCCGATCAAGATTATGGGCGTAACCAAAGCTTATTTGTGCCTTTTTTTGCAGTAAAAGAAACAGCTACCACTACAGGTACGCTTATTTTTGCCCGTAAAAAGAATACTAAAACAGTTATGATGATTCCACGTAGAAATACCGATGATAGTGGTTATACCGTTGAAGTTTCACCACCATTAGATAATTTTCCGACTGATAATGATGAACAAGATTTAATCAAAATAAATCAAACATTAGAGAACGAAATTCTAGTACAACCTGAACAATATATGTGGCTACACAGACGTTTTAAAACAAGACCTAATCCAGAAGATGTCTCATTATATAAATAAGGTAAAATGATTGCTTCAACACTACAGTGCATTTATTTTTCTATGATAAACTTGAGATTTTGTCTTACTCAAATAAATTGATAATGTGTATAAATATTATTCTTTACCTAAACTTCCACTATAATTAAAATGATGATAACAAGGGTGTTAATTAACTGATGAACTTTTGGCTACGGAATATTATTTTAGCAATTTTTCTTACTGCATTAGCAGTGATATTTTTAGCGAACCAAGACTTTTTACTTTCACTTGATTTATCCTTGGGAAAAGTTGATGAAAATATACAACAAAACACTCAGCCGGCTTTAAAAACTCAAGTTCAAGAAACGAAAGGCAAAGCGTTAAAGTTTCAACAAGGAAGAACGTCAACTAATGCGGCAGCTATTGGCTTATCTAAGTTTTATGCAAATTTGCATGGTGATATGAATGGAAACGGTCCTAGGATTCGTAATAATATAGTTTACTTGCCTGACCCAAAAGGTGACTTAGTTAAAATATTGCAAGCAAGAGAAATGGTGGTGCGCCCTTATAAAGATAATTGGCGAGGCAGTATCGAGTCTAGACCTTTTAGAACTGGTGAAACCTTAAATCAAAAACTAGCTGAGTATACTGAAAAGGATGGCATAGATTTAATTTGGTGGCTAAATCGTGATTATATAGTGAAAGACCCATTTAGAATTGAAAAAGATATTTTAAAAACCACCTATCAAGTTTCTAAAGCCGTTGAAGGACATTTTGAGTCAGGCCTTTCTATTTTCTTTTGTAATCGTCAACGCGCTATTGTGGTTATTGAAAGTGGCCCTCACCCCTTTCTGGATGAGGAATGCATCTCTATTACCGGTAACAGTTATTATTAGTTTATCTTAGCAATGAAAATGACCAAGCGATTTTATTAATCGCGCTTAATCATCAACAAGGTACTTTATCCAGATATTACTAATAGCACTTTGCCCAACTACCTTTTCCCTATCAATTAATTGTCCTGCATTTTGCATTGTCGCTTGATGTCCTAACGCTCTGAGTTTCTGATACATATTATTTAGCTGCTGCTGCTCTACTTCTTCTAACAATCCAAGTTTCAATAAACGTTTGAATATTCCTAAATTGTCACAATACAGCATTAAATCATCATGCTGGTTGGTGTGAGCAAGCACCAGGAACTGCGCAAGAAATTCAATATCAACTAAACCGCCCGTGCCTTGCTTAATATCAAAGATAGATTCAGTAGATTTATCCAAATGACTACGCATTTTTTCCCGCATAGTAATAATATCGTTTTTGAGTTTATTGAACTCCCTTACCTGAGATAAAACATCTTGTCGCACATTGACGAACTGCTGGCGAAGTTCATCATTACCAAATATCATCCGGGCTCTAACTAAAGCCTGATGTTCCCACGTCCAGGCATCTTCATGCTGATATCGAGCAAAAGTATTTAAATGTACTACCAACAAACCTGAATTGCCTGAAGGTCTGAGACGCATATCTAACTCGTATAAAATCCCACTATTCATACGCGTATTAAAAATATGCATAATACGTTGCGCTAGCTTCATATAAAACTGGCTTGCAGGTACTGATTTACTTCCAGTTGTGACTTCATCAAGCTGACTATGATGAACAAATACTAAATCTAAATCTGAGCTATAACCCAGCTCTACCCCACCAGTTTTTCCATAAGCAATAACGCCAAAACCCTTTTCTTTAAAGCCATCTAAGCAAGAAGTCGGTACGCCAAAACGATCGCTTACCTGTTGCCAAGCAAGGTTGATCACTTCTGATAAAATCGCTTCAGCTAAAGCAGTTAAGTGCTCACTGATTTGTGCTACCGGCAATACATCAGCAATTTCAGCGGCAGCAATACGTAATTGTTGCGATTGTTTAAACTGACGAAGTGCTTCCATTTGCGCTTCAAGATCTTCCTCAGGAATTCTTAGCATACGTTCACGCAACTCTACCGCATAAGAAGACAGTTGTGGTGGATTATGTAGTAACTTAGGATCAATAAGCTCATCAAGTAAGATTGGATATTTAGCAATATAATCAGTTACCCAACTGCTAGCTTGGCATAAATGAATCAGTTGCTTTAACGCGCCTTCATTTTCAAAAAGTAGCTCTAGATAAGCGGTACGTGTCACTATTTTACTAAATACTTGCAAAACTCTACCTAACACTTGTTCTGCCATTTTATTTTTCTGTAAACGACATAAAAGTAACGGAATTAATTTATCTAAAACCTGTCGCCCCCGATTACCTAAACTACGTTTTCCTGTATCTTCTCGAAAATCATACAGTATTTGCCACACCTTATTACTTTGCCAAGTAAGGGCTTCTTGATCCAACCAAGCGATAGATTCTTCATCACTCCATCGGCTATGCCAAAGTGTCACCCAGTGTTCATCTGCTGCTTGATGATTTGGACTATCAAGTCCAATAAGCAAATCAAACTCTTGGTGAACGCCACTCATATGTTTGGCTAATTCCATGAGAAAGTCAGGCCAGCTATAGATGCAGAGTACGGCTAATAATCGCTGCTGATCAAGTTCATTATCAGGTAATGTTTGTGTTTGTTTGTCAGCTATGGCCTGAATAATATTTTCTACACGTCTTAAGAAGCGGTAAGCGTTTGCTAGCACATCTTTATTTGCTTCATTAATTTCACCAGACTCAACCAATTTTGGCAAAACAGTTAATAAACTACGCTGTTGTAGCTCTTTTACCCGTCCGCCTCGAATCAATTGAAATACTTGTACAATAAATTCAATTTCGCGAATACCGCCTGCCCCAAGTTTAATATTATTGACTAATTGCTTTCGCCGAACTTCCTGAGCAATCATCATTTTCATACGACGCAAACTATCAATGACACTAAAATCAATGTAGCGACGATAAACAAAAGGTCTGAGCATGTTTGATAACTGTTCATGGTATTTTGATTCACCAATAACTCTCGCTTTCAACATGGCATAACGTTCCCAATCACGTCCTTGCTCTTGATAATAATCTTCCATAGCATTGAAAGTCAGTACCAGTGGACCGCTGTCACCAAAAGGGCGTAATCGCATATCTACTCGATAGGCAAAACCATCACAAGTCACTTGATGTAGTGAAGCAATAAGTTTTTGTGCTAAGCGGGTAAAAAATTGCTGATTGTCGATACTACGCCGACATCCTTGAGTTTCACCACTTTCAGGGTAAGTAAAAATTAAATCTATATCAGAAGAAAAGTTTAACTCTTTACCACCGAGTTTCCCCATGCCATAAACCAGTAAAATTTGCTGCTCTCCTTCAATATTGGTAGGAATGCCCCATTTTTTCTGACAAAAATTAGTGAGCCATTGTAAGCTAGCTAAAATAAGTTCATCCGCTAACGAAGATAATCGCTTTAATGATATGTCTAAACTAATATTAAAGACTAAATCATCAAGGGCAATTTTAACCATTTGTTGTAAGCGAAAGTGTCTAATAATTCGATGTAACTGCGCTTCATCAATGCAACCAGATAATTGCTCAAGCAATAGGGATTTATAGTCTGGTAGCTCTTCTTTATTAGGTTTTCTAAAAAGCTCAATAACAAGTTCAGGAGCTTGTAACGCACTGTTAAGAATAAAGTCACTTAAAGTAATTGCTTGCTTAAAAGCGTTAAGTTGCTCATCAGCTAATACATCACAGACTGTGCTATGTTGCTCGACAAAGTTTTGCCACTGGGTTATTTGCTGTTGTTTTAAAAGCGGAGAAAATGATAACGTCACAAGAATTCCTTCTATTAAACAAGCCTTGCCTATAGACATAATATGTCGTTAATGGTATTAATTGACAATTGTCTATGCTTAGTCGTTAATATTAATTTAATTATTTCGATAACATAGCATTTTTAAGGAGATGATGGCAGAAATGCACTTACTAAAAACACCTTTTTTATTACTCTTGATCATAATTACCACGGTTAGCTTAGCTGGCTGTGGTGATCCAGTAAAAGAGCAAATCGAACAACAATTACCAATAACTGAGCAAAGAGTTACTCAGTTAGGTGATGCGTTAAATAGTGGCCAAGTTCGCAATGCCAGCTTAATCAACCAATATGCTGATAAAATAATGGTTAATAAAGCTAATTTAGCGCCATTGATTAATGAATTCCGTAAAGATGCTTCCACTAATGGCCCTATGTATAAAGCGCTATTAGATAGGATTAATACTGCCAAGACTCAGCCAAAAATGTTTGAATCTTCACAGGCGCTTTACAATGAGTTACTTAATATTTACCAAGCAGCAGATCCCGTTCTATATTCAGATGCATTAAGTGATCCTCTTAATGTATTGGCTGATATGTCTGATGGTCAACTACCACGTATAAACTCATTATCGAAATCGCAAAGTCAACAAGCCAACAATGCTCAAGACTTTGGTACCGGTGAGCAGTTAATTGGTAATCCAAGTTATGGTAACTGGCAAACAGGTAGTAATGGCATGTCTTTTTGGGCTTGGTATGGCATGTACTCCATGATGGGTGACATGTTTGGTCGACGTACCTCTTATAATGATTGGGGTAGACAGCGTAATTATAGCTACTACAACGATTATGGTAGGACACGTTACAGCTCTCCGAGCCAGTTAAAAAAACAAACATCCCTTGATACCCGTACTAAAAAATCATTTACTCGTCGCGGACAAAAATTTACTAGCCCATATAGTAAAAACAGAACAGGATCATCGAGTTTATCTGGCCAAAGTAAAACAGCGCAAACAAGTTCTAATCGCTTTCGCACTAATAATGTGAAAAAGAGTAATTACGCCAGTAAATCTAAAAATAGTAAAAACTCTAGTTTTAGGAACTCTAATAGCAACACATCACGCGGTTTTAGACGCGGGAAGTAACGAATAAGTCGACTATAAAAAAAGAATAGGAACAACAAAATTATGAACACATTCATCGAACTCGTTGGTGTTAATCAAGACTTACTCGCTTATTTGGCCATTGATGTTTCTATAGCCATTTTGTTATTAGGCGCTATGCGATTCCTTTCAGGTATCAGTGCAAAGGTTAACAGTACAGAAGAATTGGCCAAAGAAGATAACTTTGCTTTTGGTATCAGTGTTGCTGGTAGCGTACTAGCCCTTGGTATAGTTCTTACTGGCGCAATTACCGGAGAAGCTGCAAGTAGTTATTCTATGGAAGCTATTGGTATGCTCGCTTACGGCGGTTATGGTTTATTACTTATAAAGATTGGTCGTGTTATCCAAGATAAAGTAGCGCTACAACATTTAGATAAAAATGCGCTAATTATAGAAAAAAACCTCACTATTGGTATTATTGATGCTGCCGGTGCTATTGCTACAGCGATAATTATTCGTGCAGTATTACTATGGGTAGATGGTTTAGATTTCAGCACATTTATCGCTATCACTAGTGGTTTTATTGTGGCGCAGACCGTTTTAATCATAGTAACTCGACTTCGTGAGAAGCAATATGCTAAAAATAATCAAGAAGATTGTTTGCAAGAAGCATTTAGTAATGGCCAGCTTGCGTTAGCGATTCGCTATAGTGGCCAGGTTATTAGTACAGCCTTAGCAGTAACTGCAGCTAGTCACTTCCTGACCTATAGCCCTGAAACTTTAGTTGTTAATTTACTTGGTTGGTTAGTGTTTGGTGTTGTTATGACACTAATTGTAGCTCTACTTACCGCCTTGGCTAAACGTATTGTGCTTTGGGGTATCAATCTAGTTGAAGAAGTTGATCAGCAACATAATATTGGTGTAGCGAGTATAGAAATGGCGACAAGTATTGCTATCGCCTTAATATTAACGGCACTTATGGCATAATTTATCTGTCAATTTAATTAACTCAATACACCGCCATCGTGTTATCAGACAATGGCGGTGTTTATTTTTAAAAACGATTAAAGCTTCCTGCTATTTCTCCCAATACGACTTACTACTACTTATTAACGATTAACTTACATGCCAAAAAATACTTTATCTCAAGAACAATCTCACTTACTTGACGACATTCTGCTTATTTTAACCATGGCAGTGCTAGCTGGTTGTGGGCTAATTTATGAGTATTTACTCTCTCATTACGCCGGACGAGTATTAGGTGTCATGGAAAGCACTATCTATACCATGATTGGATTAATGATAGTGTCAATGGGACTTGGCGCTTTTGCTGCCCGAAAAGTGCGTTGTGCTTTTAATGGTTTTGTCTGGTTAGAGCTAATTATTGCTTTAGTAGGTAGCTCAGCCATATTGATTATTGGTGGTTTAATTGCTATTACCCAAACATTTCCACAGCTAATTGCTGATATGTTGTCTCTGCCGCCAGATATGAAACCACAGGGTGGGCTGTTCAAACAATTAAGTTGGTTAGCCTTTAAAAGTCCCTATTTCTTTGGCGCAATTCTTGGGTTTTTTATTGGTATGGAGATCCCATTGATTGCTCGTATTCGAGAGAGTATTCATAAACAGCATCTTGCCAATAATTTAGGCACTATTTATGGCGCAGATTATGTTGGTGCCGGTGTCGGCGCTGCTATCTGGGTTATCTTCTTATTGAGTATCGATATCAGCAAGGCCGCGGCAATAACCGCAAGTTTAAATCTTATTGCGGGTGCCTTTTTTATTCTACGTTATTGGCAATACCTTAATTGGCGTAAAACATTTGTCGCTTTACATTGTGCTTTAGCCTTAGTCATTGTATTAATGTTTAATTATGGTAATCATTGGCTTAATCAGATGAATAGCTTACTTTATCTCGATAAAGTTGTGCATACTGATAAAACGCGTTATCAACAGCTAACTTTTACTGAACGTCATATGGGGCTTAACCAAAATAATATAATCAATTTTTATTTAAATGGTCGCTTACAGTTTTCGTCCATTGATGAGCATATTTATCATGATTATCTTGTAGCGCCAGTTATGGCAGGCTCAGCCCGACATGAAAATATTCTTATTATTGGTGGTGGTGACGGTTTAGCCTTAAGGGATGTTTTGAAATATAATCCTAAAAGCGTAACCTTAATCGATTTAGACAGTGAGTTGATTAATATATTTAAGCAGCCAACAGGTCTAGTAAATCCTCGTTTAGCAAGTCAAATATTACACTTGAATAAACAGAGTTTGCAGGATGAACGTGTAACCATTATTCCCGCAGATGCTTTTATTGCCATTAACCAATTGCTTAAAGATAGACAAGTATTCGACGCCATTATTGTTGACTTACCTGATCCAAGTCACCCAGACCTTAACAAGCTCTATTCGGTAAACTTTTATGCTCGGCTTAAGCTATTACTCTCAGGTGATGGTTTAATCGCGATTCAATCAACTAGCCCATATCATGCAAAAGACTCATTCATTTCTATTGGAAAGACTTTAGCAGCGGCTAAATTCTCCCATGTAGAGCAATACCACGATAATGTGCCAAGTTTTGGCGAATGGGGTTGGACCATTGCCTCTAAGAGTGGCGCTAGCCCCTTAACGAGATTAAAAAAATTAACTAAGCTTCCCGTAACTCATCAATGGTTAAATTTAGCTATATTAAAAGCGGCTTTTATTTTTCCTAATAATTTTTATCAAAATAAAGAAAATATTAGTATTAATATATTAGGTAGCCATACCATTTATCAGTTACATCAACAGGCTTGGCAAGACCAACAAAACTTAAATTAAAGATTGAATTAAAAGGTTGTAATCAAAATAATTGCGATAAGCTAAATAAGTACTATTTTGTAATACCGGTAATCACTATTTATAAAATGATTACAATTAGTTTATAAAAACATCTTGACATAATATGTCAAGATGTTAAATTTAACTCAGACGACATAATATGTCATCTAACTTTTTCACTAAAGAAAAGAAGGATAGGAAATACATGAATATTCATACTATAGCCGATCACTTAAACAGCTTGGCAGATAATTCAGACACAGGAATGAGCTTTGATTGCCAACCAATATCTGGCGAAGTTGACGTGCTGCAAATTAGTATTTTAGGCCGTGAAGAGTTACCCATTTTTGTTTCAGTAACAGAAGATCAGATAATTTGTATCAGTTACTTATGGGGTACAGAAGAAGTTAAACCCGATTGTATTAATGCAATGCATGAAAGTATGTTAGAAATGAATATCCCAATGCCTTTATCATCATTTTCAAAAATTGGTGATAAATATGTAGTCTTTGGCGCTTTATCTATTAGTTCAAGTTTTACCGATGTTGAACATGAATTAGCGGTATTAAGCAACAATGCCATTGAAGTGATTGATGATATGAGTGATTACTTACTTTAGTTAAATAAATAATTTACAGTCACTTGATACCCTAGTTAGGAGTTAATAATGAGTATATTTAAAAAAATTATGACCGCAATTCGTGGCGGCGCATCAGAAGCAGGCGAAGCAATCATTGATGCTAATGCAACCCGTATTTTTGAACAAGAAATTCGTGATGCAGGTAATCATCTTACCAAAGCAAAACGTGATTTAACTGGCGTTATGGCTGAACAAATGGCAGCAAAACGTGAGATTGATCGCTTAACTCGTGAAATTATAGAGCATGAAGGTTATGTTGCACAAGCACTTGAAAAGGGTGATGAAACCTTAGCACTTGCTGTCGCAGAAAAAATTGCTAACTTAGAAAGTACTTTAGCTGATCAACAACAAGCCCACGATAGTTTCAGTGGTAGTGCTGATCGTTTGAAAGACTTAGTTAAGAAGAGTGAACGCCAAGTTGCTGAACATAAACGTCAACTTTCTATGGTTAAAACCACGGAAAGTGTACAAAAAGCAACATCAGCAATTACTGATAACTTTTCATCAAGTAATTCTAAGTTATTAAGCGCCAAAGATTCATTAGAGCGCATTAAAGCTAAACAGCAGAAGTTTGATGATAAAATGAAGGCAGCTGAATTACTTGATTCTGAAGACTCTGATTCTTCACTGCAAGCGCAATTAAAAGCCGCTGGTATTGGTTCACAAGACAATAGTGCTAATTCAGTACTAGAGCGTTTAAAAGCTAAACAAAAGTAAACTGACTTAAGCCAGCTAAATAATTTAGTTGGCTTTTTACTAAGTATTAACTGAGTACATATACTCAGCTAATTTTTTACTTTGTATTAACTAGCGCCCGCACCACACCAGGTATCTTATGAATTTTTTTAAAAAAATATTTAATAAATCATCTAACGAACCAAGAAAACTAACTCAAGTTAATCAATTATTAGTTGGTGATATTATTGTTTTAACAGATAGCTTTGCCTTACCTGAATCATTACGTGGGCAAGATTTTCAAGTAAAAGCTGTTAATAGTTATGAATTTGAAAACATGATACAAACAGAATGGGCCTTGGTTGGTACTAACGCCTTAGAGATCTTTTTATCATTGGAAGTCGATGATATTACCGAGCTAAAATTATCATTAAAAATTCACCATGAAGATGTCGAAGCCTTGTTCGATTTAGAACGTTTTGCAGAAGTATTTGATGAACCAGGAGAAGCTTTTTTAGAGAAAAAAGCAGACTCCAAAATTACCTCTATGTGGAGTAGCAAGCAATATAAACAAGATGTTTTCGCTAAAGTTGGCTTTTTTCACCGTAAAGATCATCGTAGTGAAAACCTGTCAGCCTATGAAGGAAAAGATAGTGGTGAGCAATTTGAGTTATACTGCCTCTATAATGAAGACCAAAGCAAAGGTGTTGATGTTGAAGTCTGGCAAGATGGCGATACTGAAGTCTGCTTAACTTTATTTAGGCCTCTTACTGACATCACTGATATGTATCCAGCAAGTTAATCACTAAGGTTACTCACAAAGAATTCGGAAGCTACTATGGCGAGAAAAATACCTGAGAAATGGCAATCATCTGTTAAAGCGATAAAAGCAGTACAAGTCGCTTTTGATATGGACGAAAAGATCCAACTGTCAATTCGTAAGCAGGCGCTCGATGCGGGTTTAAGTCCGTCTGATCAAATTCGTGATATTTTAGGTTTACCGATAAACAAAAGGCCTAAGCGCCCTCGCCTAACCGTGAGCTTGGCTCCTAGTGACTACCAACTTCTTGCTGACAAATATCAATTACAAGCCGAGGATCAGTTAGAAATCAAAAAAAAGTTGATGGATGACTTAATCACGTATATAAATTTGGCAAATGATGATCGAGATAATTAATGATATCAATGACTAATATCGATATCTAATCTTAAAAGCTAACTACTTTGTTAAAGTGTTTTTTTGTGTAATAATGCTATGAATACGAACAAATAATAACTTTATATGGGATATCATTATGTTAAAAATAATTACCGCGGTAACGCTAGCTTTGGCACTAACAGCTTGTGCCAATACAGATGCACTTGATGCAAATATTTCTTCATTAACGTCTAAAGTTGATGCTTTATCAGCGCAAGTTACTGACCTACAAGCACAACAACAGTCTACAGCAACTAATGCCCAAGCCGCTAAAGTAGCTGCAGAGCAGGCAGTAATAGATGCTAAATCAGCGAATGAACGTATTGATAATGTTGTCGCTTCCTACAAGAAATAATTAATCTTATTACTTATTAATTCAGTAAGTAATAATAAAAAAGCACCTAAGGTGCTTTTTTTATGTCTACAATTTATCATCTGTCATTTGAAGTTACTTAACTAGTTCTACTACTAATCCCTGTGGGTTTTCGATGATTGGTAGTAGTTGCTGCCAATTCTCACGCTTAGTACCAACAAACCGCTGCATCGCTTTAGTTAAAATAACATTACCTTTAGTTACCTCAAGATCAGTTAATGGTTGATGTATTTCTATAAGTTGCTTATCACCATTTTCATAAGACATTTTTACTGGCTGATTAACTACTCTTACTTTAGTATTTAACGGAATATTATCAAACAGCCACTTAATATCATTGTCATACATTCTAATGCAACCTGAACTAGCGCGCATGCCTATACCAAAACGCTTGTTTGAACCATGAATTAAGTATTCACTGGTACCTAATCGTAGGGCATATTTACCAAACGGGTTATTTGGCCCTGCAGGAACTTCTTTAGCAAGGTATTTTCCATGTTCTGCAAAGTGACGCTCTTGCATCTCTTGGGTTGGTCGCCAGATAGGATCTTTTCTCTTTTCACTAATTACACTACTAGTTAATGGTGTAGATAAGCCTTGTCGACCAATTCCTACAGGAAAAACATGCACTTTATTTTCTTGAGGTAAAAAATAATACAACCGTAATTCAGGTAGATTAATGACTATGCCCGTTTGTGTAATAAAGGGGAGTAACATTTGGTTAGGAATAACTATCTCTATGCCTATTTGAAGTAAAAAAGGATCGTGCTTAGGATTAGCAGCGAGTAAAGCTAAAAAACCAACATCATATTGCTCTGCTAGTTGCTGGAAGTAATCGCCTTTCACTACTTTATGTACCATAGGCGTACCAATAAGGCGCTTGTTCGTATGACCCAAATCATAGACCTTTGCCATCAAAGGTTTAATAGACAACACTAAGATAAAAAGGCTTAGTAAAGTAGCTAATCTTTGTTTGTCTTGTATCATGATAACTTTCACCAGTAGGCTTTCATTGTTAAGGCTTTAGCCCTAGATTGATCGAGTGCTGTAATTAAGTTTTCACTTTTATTAGCTAACCACTGCGTTAATTTCTTTTCTTGATTGGGTAAGTGTACTAATTGCTGCTGTAATAAGTTCAACGATTGCAACTCACTGATGCCTTGCTTAATATCAAGCCAAGGCATGTTGAAGCGCTTAACTATGTCACTATCTGCCTCAGCGAATAAACAACTAAACCAACTGGTGGTCAGCAGTGCACGAATCAGTAAACTATGCACAGTTAAATACAAGTCAATTGAAGAAGCGTCTGGTGATTTTTGTAATTTAGTGAGCTCAATATTCAGTACCTTGGTGGTATTAGTTAAATGTTTAGCCGCAAATTTACCTAATGAAGGCGAACTGATATTTATAGCCCGATTAGCATTATTTCTTTTAAGTAGTAATGAAAGTAATTCTAATTGTAAATTATTAAAACGTTCACTATGCAGTAATGCTAGTACTTGTGACTCTGTTGGATAACGGTTGTGACATAGCTGCAACTTAGTAATCAATTCTTTATTGATAAACGTTTCTTTTTGATATGAGCTTTTTTTACTGGTCAACGATTGAATATAACGTGCATTGTCAACCCAATGAATCGTACGAATAAAATAACTAAGCTCGGTGCGTAGTATTATTTCATCATCTATTAATAGCTCACTAAAAATCCAGAAACCTTGCCTGAGTAGAACAAGCAGTTCACTTACTTTATTTAACTTAATTAATGAAGGCGCTTTAACGTAACTGTCAATACAGCGTTGTAACTGAGTTAAGGAAAACTCTACACCATGAGTGAAGGCTTCATTTAGTAGAGTTTCCTTTGGTAAATCAATCATCGAAAGTGCTATTGGTTCAATAATGTCACAGCCATTAGTCTGTTTATTCTTGATTTTGACGTTTAGTGCCCGGCTCTCGTGATATAGAGCATAACCACGAGCTGCTTTTGTTAATTGCCCTGGTCGTAAAGCTAATTGACTAAATAAAAGCTTAGTTAACACAAATAATGCTTGAGCATCACCACTGACTAATTCTAACTCTATCTCATATATACGTGGTTTATTGTCATGCCCCTGGCAGGCAAGTTCACCAGAATCAAAGGCAATCTCTATTTGAGCTTCAGCTAAGCTAACAAGCCAAGTGTGACGAGTGAAGTTGGTAGAAAACAGTTCAACAATCTGTTGTTGTAATTGATTGATATCAGTATTGGGCTGCCAAATAATAGTGGGAAATAGAGCAATAATAGGTTTGTCATCATCAATATCGACGTTATATTCTGACCTTTGGTGTAGACCTGCAATGATGGTACCTGAGGTTTTTATTGTTTGTTCAAAGCTTTCAGCTTCACCATAACATTGAGTACCACGAGTACGTAAGGCTATTCTATTTTTTCGTAAGGTAAGATCCGCAGTATCAAAATAGTGATTACTCAGCTGCTTCTCTTGATGAACAAAGCTTAACTCATGCTCAGAGAGTAACTGGCTTATATTTGTCTTTATTTGTTTTACTGTAGTTAGTTCATTACTTTCAAGTAAAGAATACTTTAATTCTATTTCTGTAACCATTGTGCCCTAATTAGGTGTTTTACTCATCGCTTGTCAAGCATACCGTTAGTACATCAATATGCCAATAGGGAGTTTTTCCTTATTTACTGGAAACTTAGATATGACGATACAAAATCTACGAAAGACTTACTAATGTATGAAGAATAATTAGCTATACCATGCAAAAATAGATAAATTTTATAAGTCCTTAAGCTAATTTTTGTGTGTAATGAAGTCATTCTTAGCTTGCCATCAAAGCTGCAAACACATAATATCTTGTCCTCCTTGGCTTATTTACTACATTGGTTTTCTATGAATAACGTTATTAATGTCATAGCATTTCTCGCTATAACTTTATCTAGCTCGCTTTTTTTATCTGCTCAAGCTGCAGAAAGTAATTATAAACAGGGCTATATCTCAGATGAATTATTCATATATATGCATGCTGGACCTGGTACCAATTATAGAATTTTAGGTACTATCGTCGCAGGATCTGAAGTTAAAATCACTGGCGCGGTAGAGAATGAATATAGTGAAGTTATTGATGATAAAAATCGAGCAACTTGGGTTGAAAGTAAGTATGTTAGTACTAAAGCAGGTCTTCGCTTTGTTGTCGATACACTCAATAAAAAAATAGCTCGCAGTAGTGATTTTACCAGCCAACTCGATGGTGAAGTAAATGACCTAAAGAGCAAGGTTAACTTATTAACTAATGATAAGAAAAAACTGTCTGTAGAGCTTCAAAAATTGACAGCTACATTAGCAAAAACTCAAACCAAAATTAAAGACCAAGATACTAATATTAAAAAGCAGTGGTTTTTCACTGGTGCCTTAGTGTTAGGCGTAGGCTTAATATTAGGCTTAATATTACCACGCTTATTCTCTCGCCGCCGTGGCGCTATGGATAGCTGGTCATAAGTCTAAAGCTACGTTGAGTACCTCAAAACTGTGTTAGGGTACTCATAACAACTCAACTTATAAATAAAATGTGCTACTTTGCTAAGTTTAAGTATTGTTGAGTAATTTTTCTAGCTGATACTTTACTAAGAATATCCACCTGACTTAAATTAAGCTCCGTCTTTAATACCTTATTAATAGCTTCCGCCAGTGCTTTAGGCTCTCTTCTAGGCACTAAAAAATCACTTAATGGGCCTGTTAATATTTCATCCGGTCCATGTGGACATATCGTACTTACCACTTTAGTATCAACAGCAAGTGCCTCTAACAATACCGTAGGTAACCCCTCATAATCAGAGCTAAGTACCAGAGCTTGCGCACGTTTTATCCAATTATAAGGATTCGCTTGAAAACCGGGTAAAATGAGTCGTTCTGCCACACCATATTTCTCAGCTAATTTAAGGGCTTTATCTGGCTTATTACACAATAAAACCAACTTAACTTCTTTTGATACCTGAGCCAATGCTGCAAATAAAATATCATGGCGCTTTTGTTTTGCTAAACGACCAACATGAATGATGTAAGAATCATTGGGTATGTTGCTATCTACGATTAAAGATTTTTGCTGAATATCTTCAATATCAAATGGGTTGTAAATAGTATGAATATTTTTAGGATATATTACCTCACCTTGACATATTTCCTGCTCAATCCCTTTTGATACTGAAATTAAACTTTTACCTGACAGATTCTTTTTCGATCTAAGTAAATACCAGTAAGCGAAAGGGCCTAATTTTTTTTGTCGTTGTAACTCTTCTTCTACACTGTTATGAACAATATAGAAGACTGAATTAATATTACTTTTAGCGAGTAAATTATTACTACGATCTAAATTAGATAACACCAAATCAAAAGAACTAGATTGCAACTGATATTCAGTAAACCAAGCTTCTAGTTTGGCAATACTCGCTTTTAGCTGCCAAAAACGATCGACTTTTGAGGCTTTATGAGCAAAGAGATAACAGACGTTAATACCCTCTGGGATAACATAATCACAGCGATTGCCTAATGATAAAATAGTGACCTGATGTCCTTGGGATACCAACTCAGCAGCTAAACTAATCATCACACGTTCAGCGCCCCCACCGGTTAAGCCGTCTATTACTATAGCAACATTTTTCATTTAATTATCATCCTGGGTACAGCGCTACAGAGCACTATTTTCTTTAGGGTCAGAGAAAAGGACTGCGATATCATCAACAATGGTCTCTAATGCTTTCACTGGTGCTTGATTCTTCATAGTGTTAATCATATTTTTACACTTTTCTTCATCAAGCATAAGTAGTGCCTGCTGTACTAAACTGTCTGAGTTAGGCTTTGCAGAAAGCACTAAATTATTATTATGACACAACTTTAATCGCGCAGGTTGATCTGGTGAAACAGGAGCCGCCACACAAGCTTTATGCAAAGCTATACATTGTAATAAAGTATCACCGGCACTAATAACGCAACCTTGGGCATTAGATATTAAGGCAATAAAATCTTTATTCTCAATATTTTTCAAACAAATAATATCGTTATTCTTAGGAAGTTCTATTGGGTAGTTACTACCAAAGAGCACAACACATTTCACCTTTATTTTTCGAGCCACGTTTTTTTGATAAAACTCTTTTGCTGCTTGGTAATAAATATCTGCCGCAAGTACATCTATAATCTTGTGCCCACCGGAGCCAGCATTAAAAATAAAATACTTATTAGGACTTAAATCGTACTTCTTAAGTAACTGTTCTTGGTAGTCTTGATTACTTAATTCAAAAACAGGTCCTATATTTTTAGGGGCTTTTTTATCAAAAATAGTTAATTTAGTTCGCTGCCAATAACTTAAGGCTTTAATACAGTAGTCCGGTTGTACTACCCAATGAACATCAGTATTTAGTAATCGATTGAGTTTTAATCCCCGAGTGCGCTTTTTATTATGCTGAGAAATGAAAGCTACTTTTGCGCCAACAGTTTTAGCCATCTTAAACTGCTGAGCGCGACCCGATGCATCAAAAATCACCAAGTCGGGATTTATATTCCCAATAAGGCGGTTAACTCTTGCTAACTCTTTTGTCGGTGAGTCTTTACAAGTATGTACTGTGTAAGGGCAGTCTTTTAAGTAAGCAACTTGCTCATTTAAAATAAAATGTATTTTTACATTAGGCCAACGACATTGCAGTGCTTTCGCAATAATCAAAGAACGCATGTATTCACCAATGCCCGAAGGTGAAGAAACAGGAATAAATAATACGCAGTTCGGTTCCATTAAAGCATAATACCTAGAATAAAAAGATGTTAATAAGGCTAAGTATTTTACCTTAAAATTGCGTATTCCTCTAATACCTATGGCTGTTTTTTTTGTTACTGAATTCAAACAATAGATGAGTTAATCAGTCAACACTGGTACAATTTGCAAAATTTTTTGCATAGCAGTCCTTGTACTCTTCTCAGTTGCCACTTTTGTTGTCGACGAACTGCTCTTTTTAGGATGTTTTAATGTTACTAAAGTCTAGTTTTGCCCTATTCACTTTACTTTTTTTAAACGTAAGCTTTGCCGCCCCTTGGGTAGAACCAAATGATCTCACCTTAAGAAATGATATTCAATTACTTGCTGATAGCGGGGTTATTACTGCCCCCGTAAGCACCTACCCATTGATGTGGAATGCCATTAAAGGTGACATCATGTCGGCTAATATTGCTTTACTCAATGATGAACAAGTACAAGCGCTTAACCACGTAAGATTTAGTTATAAGTATGCTGCTGGTCATCAAAATATCACTAAAAAAAGTATTTATCTAGCGAGTAGTGCTAATCGCTTTACTAGTTATGGCAATGATAATTTTGACCAAGGTAATGTTGAATTATCTGATGAATTTTTTGTTGGTAACCTTGCGGGTAAATTACAAGTTAATTACCGTCTGGGGTTAGATGACAACCCTGATTTACAGCAAGGAAGTGACCTCAATATTGATGGCAGTTACCTTGCCTATAAAGTAGGTAACTGGGTATTAAGTGCCGGTGCTATAGAACGTTGGTGGGGTCCTGGTATCGATACCAATTTAATCATGACAACCAACTCAAGACCGTTACCTGCGCTCAGTATTACCCGAGATAACTCTGACGCTTTTGAAACGCCTTGGCTAAGCTGGATTGGTCCATGGACTCTTACCGCACAAATGGCGCAATTAGAAGGTGACCGTGAGGTTCCTGATGCAATGATGTGGAGCACACGTGTAACCTTCCGACCTTTTCGTGGCTTAGAACTTGGTACTGCTTGGTCATTTCAATGGGCGGGCGAAGGTCAGCCTAGCTCAATGAAAGACTTCTTAAAAATACTTTTAGGTGGCCAAGAATGCGCAAATGACCAACAAGATTGCAATCCTGAGCTCAATACTTATCAAGGTAATCATCTTGCTGGTTATGATATTCGCTGGTCAGATACTGTACTCGATCTACCTTATGCGCTCTATTATCAAACCATAGGTGAAGATGGCTCACCTAATGCGGGTATCATTACCGATAAAGCTGCTATGTATGGTATTGAGAGTCGTTTTACTTTATTTAATCAACGTATTTTGGCAAACTTAGAATATACTGATACGCAAGTAGCCTGTGGTGGCACAGGCACAACTTCACTCAACTGTTTTTATGAACATGGTACTTATAAGTCTGGCTATCGTTATTACCAACATACTATAGGTTCAACTTATGATAATGATGCACAAAGCTTAGTGGCAACCTTTTTAATTCAAACAACTGCGAGTAATAGCTGGCAATTGAAATTTAGAAAAGTAGAATTAAACACTGATAATATTGATCGTTTCCCTGATGATATAAATAGAGGTAATACAGTATCGAAAGTTGCTGAAGATGTTTTACAGTTTGACGGCCAGTATAAATTTATTGCGCTAGATTCTCGTTTCACCCTAGGTATTATCGTTACTAACTCAACGTTTTCTAATAATCCTCCCCCCCTAAGCAGTGATGATGTTTATGAAGATACAACTGAATTTGATGCGTATCTAAAGTGGGAATATCGCTTTTAATAACATTTATTAGTTATAAAAATAAACCTAACTGAATAATAATTAACAGCTAATTTAAAATTTAAAATGATGGTATACTTCGTCATTCGATAATTATAAATTACTAAGAAGCGAACTAGCTAATGAAAACGACCAAAACTTACGCTCCTCGCTGGTATAATACTTATGCTATCCACTTCTTTCGTCTAGTTATCACACGCATACTACCTTCTTCTTGGTTTAGATCAGCATTGCCGGTACTAAAAGACCGTAAAGCCGTTGAGGGTTTTTTCAAATTAGAAATAGTCAGCCATTGTTGGGGCTATTCCAACATGCTCACTTATCAATTAAGCTCTTTTGTTAATCATCCACCAACAAAGTGTGCCCTTACAGTTACCGTTTTTTACGCTAAAGAAGATACTAAAAGCCAATCGGTAGTCGATTTTTTCAATAAAAAAATTGTTAAAAATGTCACCTGGAATTTCCAAGCTATATCCAAAGGGAAGTTATTTAGACGCGGTATTGGCCGAAATATGGTTGCGCGTAGCACTGAAGCGGACTGGTTGTGGTTTACCGACTGTGACATTATCTTTCATGAAAACTGTTTAGATTCATTAGCCGAAAAACTTCAAGGTAAACAAGAAAGCTTGTACTACCCCCAGCAAGAACGCACCACAGAAATGCTTGCGCAAGATGATCCTATGTTACGTCAAGATAGCGCACCTCAATTAGTCGATATTGATGCAGAAGGTTTTAGCTTACACTCTCGTGATAAAGCCAAAGGCGCTTTTCAAATCGTGCATGGTGATGTAGCACGTGCTATTGGTTATTGCGAAAAATTAAAAATGTTTCAAACAGAAGACGACCGTTGGCGTAAAACCTATGAAGATACCGCCTTTAAATGGTTAATTTCCAGTGAAGGTATCCCGTTAAATATCGATGGCGTTTTTCAAATTCGTCACGTGCAAAAGGGTCGTTACGCAAAAGATTCTAGCGTATCAAGAGTCCGCAGTAAAATTAGACGTTTACAAGAGTA
>CAJWZC010000025.1 GCA_913049915.1 uncultured Colwellia sp. | reverse complement strand
GTTATAAATTTTCTCTAAAAGGCAGCCAAGCAGTTCTGGGGAAAAACAATCAATATGCACCTTTCTTAGATAAAGACGCTTAAGCCTTATAATAAGCATTTTAGTAATGCTGTAGAGTTAACCCAATACAAAAAAGTTGCTAAATTAATAATTAGCAGCTTTTTTATAATTACTAGCGTCTGTTGAAATTTCGCGGCTAAATTTCATTTGAAATAAAAACTTTTTAATCGTGGTGCTAGTTTTGTAGCATAGTTATTCGATATAAAAACGAGCAAATACTATGCTCATACAATTAATCATAAAGGTTTTATAGTTAATAATGGTTAGCTGTTAGTCTCGGTAAAGTAATGTGCCACCATAAACTGTTCAAATAATATTTGGTGTATTTTCTATTAAGAAATATGAGAAAAAATAAGATAATTGGCAACACTTTATCTAAGCGCAGTGTAACTAATGTAGCGACAGTAATAATAAAGTTATCAATAACAACAGGTATACTCGCCGTTGCTATTGATAATATAGTAGAGGCCACTGGTACTATTTCAAAACTGCCTAACTCAGCTAAGAACATTATAATATCGTCTTCAGTTAAGCGTTCTATATTGTCAACGGTTAAGGCGACTCGCTGTAATGCCTTTACAATTAAAGCTATTTTTTAGTTAACTGACTCTCGCTAATACCAGTACCTAGGCCAATACACTGCTTCGTACTAAATGAAGTTAGCACTGACATTAAGGCAGCAGTAGAACTGGAATTAGTGATTCCCATATCACCTAATAATAATATTTCCGTACCTGGTTCGACTTCGTTATTAACCAGCTGTTTTACTTATTTAAATCCTTACTCTACCTGGATAATCGACATAGCGGCTCTAAATGAATTTTTTCCTACACCAGGTCTTTGCTCAAAAAAGTTAATTATTTTAGCCCCTACTATTTTACTATCATCTAACTGGGGCTGATCATCATTGTCGATAGACAATAAAATTCCGTAATCAATGACAGTCAAGACAATATCATTATTTTTAAAAAAATAATTTATCGTAGCTCCACTGTCTAAAAAATTGAGCACTATTTCTTTAGTTACTAAAGTAGCTGTAATACTTACACTTTCTTGATTTATAACGTGATCAGTATAAAAACTAATATATTTGGTTTTTATACTGTTTTGGTTAGTACATTCATAAAGTGAAGTATTAACATCAGAGTATGACTTTTTTGACGCCTTCATTCACTAATCAATGCAAGTTTTAAAGCTAAGTATTCTAAAGCATCTAACGCTACTAAAGGTAAGTTTTTTGGTTGATTTCTTTGTATAAAGTCTAAGATAATTTTACTTAAAGGGGAGATTGGCATCATGAAGTTTAATCTAAAAGGGATAAATAGAGAAAATAATGACATTATTTTATGCTATTTAACTGACAAAAATAGAACTTCTATTAGCTATGTTATGCTGATGAAATTATATTGATCACATGTAGTACATTATACGTTACTTTATGTTGTGAATTGCTTTTTCATTGAAAATATACTCATACGTTAACTAGGAAAAAGAGTTGAAATTCTGTACCATCGATATTAGAAAACATCTATCCTAAAATTTCACATCAGGCTGATATAGTTTTATGAAATCATATACAAAATATACTTTTATCATTTCCAGCATGTTTTTAGCAAGCTGCGTTAATCAAAATATAAAAATTGCCTCTAATATAATGCCTACGACTAATGCTTGCGCTAAACTCAAGTTACTTAAAACTGCTTATCATGATGACTTTACACAATTAAAAGAGATAAAAGTAGGGGGGAGAGTCAGTAATATTTGGAAAGCTAAGTATCAACTTTTTGGTGAAAATTGCCAAGTATTTTCATGGGGTGAAAAAAAACATACTTACTCTTGTAGTTTAATTGCACCTGATGAAGAAACTGCACAACGTTATTATCAAGGAGCTAAAAGAGTTACCCAAGAGTGTTTAGGTGAAAAGTGGACATTAGAGGAACATGACAGAGTTCATGATGACGGTATGAAAACAAGCTTTACTAACTATGATAATAAATCGAGTGAGAAACTCACTTTTTCAACACACTTAGTCCCAACTTCGGGGTTATTCTCCACAACATGGGCTATTTTCTATTATGTAGGAAATATTTCCCAGCCAAGAAAATAAATATCTAGTGAAAATCATGTTGATTTTTTATAAAAGTATTACGCATTGATGTAATGTAACTTTATAGATATATACAAAAAAGCTGAGAGTAACTTACACAAAAGTTACTCTCAGCTTTAATCATTTACAAAGCATCTTATAGCTAATTTTCGTCTGGATCAAAACCATCTAAAGTCACACCGGATAAGCCACCGGTACCTCCTTGCTCGTTACTGCGTAATTTAATCATTAAACGTAAATCATTTGGCGAATCAGCATAATGTAATGCATCAGCATACGTAATCATACCGTTTTGATAGTGATTGAATAATGCCTGATCGAATGTTTGCATACCCAATTCTTTTGATTTTTCCATCACATCTTTAATACCACCGATGTCACCTTTTTTGATGAGTTCACTAATATATGGAGAGTTCAGTAAAACTTCAATAGCTGCTATTCGGGTATGGCCATCTTTAGTTGGTACAAGTTGCTGAGCAATTATACCGCGTAGATTTAGCGCTAAATCAAATAATAATTTTCCATGCTGGTCAGCTGGTACAAGGTGCATAATACGGTCAATAGCTTGGTTAGCATTGTTCGCATGCAATGTAGCAATACATAAGTGCCCTGTTTCTGCAAAACTAAGCGCATGCTCCATTATTTCTTGGTTTCGAATTTCACCAATTAATATGACATCAGGTGCCTGACGTAAAGAGCTTTGTAGTGCTGCATCAAAAGATACGGTATCTAAGCCGACTTCACGTTGAGTTACCATACTTTTACCGTGCTCATGAACAAACTCTACTGGATCTTCAATAGTAAGAATATGGCCATAGGAATTACGGTTACGATAACCTATCAATGATGCCATTGATGTCGATTTACCGGTACCGGTACCACCAACAAATAGTAATAAACCACGTTTAGACATTACAACATCTTTTAGAATTGGCGGTAAACCTAAATCATCAACATCAGGAATATCGGTAACAATACGACGAACAACCATACCCGCCATATCACGCTGCCAAAAAGCAGAGATACGAAAACGACCAATGTCATCAATTTGAATAGCAAAATTACATTCTTTTTCAGTATCAAATTGATTTATCTGTTTTTCATTCATAGCATCATAAACTAATGCTAATGACTGTTCTGCAGTTAAGATGACTTCATCTATAGGCTGTAATTCACCATTTATTTTTGCACTCACTGGTAATTTAGCCGTAACAAACATATCAGATGCGTCTTGCTTTACCATTCTTTCTAATAATTCATGAAGGTTCATTTATTATCCTCAATTCCATGCAGTTCTACATTCATTTATTAAAAGCCTGAGAATTGATTTTTATCAACCGCTTTTTCCATCGCATTTTGTTTCGTAATTATGCCTCGATTAACAAGCCCTTGTAAGCATTGATCCATCGTTTGCATACCATGTTGCATACCGGTTTGAATAGCAGAATACATTTGAGCTATTTTATCTTCACGAATAAGATTTCGAATAGCGGGAACACCAATCATAATTTCATGGGCAGCAACACGACCACCACCTATTTTTTTAATTAAGCATTGTGAAATTACCGCACGAAGTGACTCTGACAGCATTGAGCGAACCATAGATTTTTCTTCACCCGGAAATACATCAATAATACGGTCAATAGTTTTTGGTGCTGAGGTTGTATGCAAGGTACCAAACACTAAATGACCAGTCTCTGCTGCTGTCATGGCTAAACGTATCGTTTCTAAATCACGCATTTCGCCCACTAAGATAACATCGGGATCTTCACGTAATGCTGAACGTAGGGCCGCAGAAAAGCTTAACGTATCACGATGCACTTCCCTTTGATTGATAAGACATTTTTTATTTTCATGCACAAATTCTATTGGATCTTCAATAGTTAAAATATGGTCATTTTTATTATCATTAATATAGTCAACCATTGCCGCTAGCGTGGTTGATTTACCCGAACCCGTTGGTCCAGTAACTAAAACTAAACCACGTGGTGTATTTGATATTTCACGAAAAATTTCAGGACAACCTAAATCATCCAGTGAAAGGATCTTACTTGGGATAGTACGAAATACCGCTGCTGGACCTCGGTTTTGATTAAATGCATTCACCCTGAAGCGAGCTAGGTTAGGTACTTCAAAGGAGAAATCGACCTCTAAATTCTCTTCATATTCTTTGCGTTGGCGATCATTCATAATGTCATACACTAACGCATTAACATCTTTTGTATCAAACGCGGGAATATTAAGTTTTCGCACATCACCATCAACACGGATAGCAGGCGGTGTACCTGTCGATAAATGTAAATCTGATGCGTCATGTTGCACACTAAATGCAAGTAATTCGGTAATATCCATAAAAGCCTCTTTGTATAGGGCGATAAAAAACAATAGTTGCATTATATTTTATCGATAATTATTTAATAAGTAATAATCTAATAGGTAATAATCTAATAGGTAATAATGTTATAGGTTATACTAACTAGGAAATAAGATAAGTTAAAACAGTTCACTATATTTTACATGACAACTTCAGACAACTTCAAATGATAAACATTAAAAATAATCTTGATAAAATTAAAGCGCAAATTCAGCAAGCTTGCCTACAAAGTGGCAGATTAATTCCTCTTACGGGATTTGCAAAACCACTATCTGGGCAATCACTCGAACAGCAATCTCCTGTATCACTATTGGCTGTTAGTAAAACGAAGCCATCTGCACTTGTAGAACAGGCTCATTTAGCTGGCCAAAATAATTTTGGTGAAAATTATCTGCAAGAAGCCGTAGAAAAAATAGCTACCTTGACACATTTACCTGAGTTGATTTGGCACTTTATTGGTCCTATTCAATCAAATAAAACAAAGCAAATTGCTAATAATTTTTCTTGGGTTCATAGTGTTGATAGAGAAAAAATTGCACTACGTTTAAATCAACACCTTGAAGATGATATTTGTCACAATACTCCGCTAAACATTTGTTTACAAGTGAATATTAGTAATGAAGACTCAAAGTCAGGTATAAGTATTGAGCAAGTTTTTGTGCTTGCTAAAATTGTTGATAATTGTGATAAACTTATCTTAAGGGGTTTAATGGCTGTTCCAGAAAAAAAGGCTCCAAAAGCCTGCTATGAAATAATGCAGACGTTATTTATCCAGCTCAAAGAACAATACCCCAGCGTTGATACTCTCTCTCTTGGTATGTCTAATGATTTAGATAAAGCGGTAGCTCATGGCTCAACCATGGTGAGAATTGGTACTGCCATTTTTGGTGCCAGAGAAAACAAAATTTAACCATTAACCATTAATCGTTTAGGAAAATCTCGTATGACTAAAATAGCCTTTATCGGTGCCGGAAATATGGCACGCGCCATCATTATTGGTTTAGTAAACTCAGGTATTACCCCCCAAGACATTATTGTCGCCAATCCTTCTGAAACAAAAAGACTCAATCTAGCTAAAGAATTTGGCGTTTTACAAACTGATAACAATATCAAAGCCAGTGAGTATGCAGATATTGTTGTGCTTTGTGTTAAGCCACACTTTATTGCCGATGTTTGTCGACAAATAAGCCACGCTATTAATATTTCAGGAAAGTTATTTATTTCTGTTGCTGCAGGTACAACGGTTGAACAAATTCAATCAGCTTTAGCAAAAGATAACACTACCAGCCTTGCTCCTGTTGTTCGTGTTATGCCCAATACACCTTCTCAACTGGGTTTAGGCATGAGTGGTCTATATGCTTCTAATGAAGTTAGTGCTGAGCAAAAATCTAACGCAGAAAAAATAACCAATGCGGTAGGTAAAAGTATTTGGCTAGACACTGAAAATAAGATTAATGATATTATTGCGGTTGCAGGCTCTGCGCCAGCTTATTATTTCTTATTCATGGAAGCCATGGAAAAACATGCGATACAATTAGGTTTTACGCCAGAAGAAAGTCGTATGTTAGTTCAGCAAACAGCACTTGGGTCGACACAAATGGTTGCACATAATACCGATGTCGACATCAGTATTTTACGTGCTAATGTTACCTCCAAAGGTGGTACAACACATGCTGCAATTGAACAATTTAAAGATGATGGTATAGATGACATAGTTAAAAATGCTATGAACGCTGCCATTGATCGTGCTGAAGAAATGGCTAAATAATCTTTGTAAATTAACAATATAAACAATCTGTCATAAATTAGTATAATTCAAATTAATTAGAGGAAAAACAATGGAAGCACTTATTTACTTGCTTAGATTCGCCTTCGACGCTTTGTTAATGATTTTAATCATGCGTGTATGGCTACAATGGGTTAAAGCCGATTTTTATAATCCATTAAGCCAATTTATTGTCAAAGTAAGTAATCCGTTAGTAATACCACTGCGTCGAATCATTCCTGGTCTAGGTGGTATAGATTTAGCAACTATTCTCATTGCTTATGTCGTAGCAACATTAAAGTTTGTTACCCTCGCGGCTTTATCTGGTGAAAGTTTAGGTTTATTAGCCTTTTACATTGGTTTATTAGTGTTAGCAAAGCAAGCAGGATTTCTACTGTTTGTTCTTATGATTATTATGGCCATTATGAGTTGGGTTGTTCAAGGCTATAATGCAACGTTAATGGTACTTAGCCAATTAACTGAACCATTCTTAAACCCTATACGCAAAATAATTCCTAATATGGGTGGTTTAGATTTATCCATGTTGTTGGCATTCTTGGCAATGAATGTCATTAATATTTTACTTTCTAGCTCGTTACCTTATTGGGGCGCGTTGTAATATCATACTAAATACATATTTTGTTAAGGCTGCTCTATAATAAAGAGATGATAGAACAGTTCTCAACCTATATACTTTTTTGGAGATCTACATGAAAACTTCAATCATCAAACTACTTATTGCCTTTAGCCTAAGCTTGTTTGTTATGACCAGTGTTAACGCTGAAAACATGAAAAAACTTGGTTCGATGAATGTACATTACATGGCTATCGGTTCTACTTTTTTTACGCCTGAAATTGCTAAAGCCTATGGTATTACGCGAAGTCGTTACAATGGTTTAATCAATATTTCAGTATTAGATAATAGCCAAAAGGGTAACCCCGCAAAAACAGTCAGCCTTACTGGTCAAGCGAAAAACAACTTAGGACAATTTAAAGATTTAGACTTTAAAGAAGTCAAAGAAGGCGATGCTATTTATTATCTTGCTCAGGTTAATTATAGCAATGAAGAAACCATTCATTTTGATATTATGATTAATGATGGTAAGGATAAACAGCAATTAAAATTTTCACAAAAATTCTATGTTGATTAATAACAAAACCTTGTTTTGTTATTAAATGAAAAGCGCTTATAAAGCGCTTTTTTTTGCGGTTAACTTTAGCGAATTATACCTGTTTAGGATAGAATAGCGCATGATACCAACAGGACTATTTTATTGATCACTTAGCGAGAATTAAAAGGCTTAGAGGCAAGGCATTGATTGAAGAGAATGATTATTCCCTTGTCAAAATCAATAACGCCGCATATAAGCCTTTTAAACTAGTCCTTCGGGAGCTCATTAGCAAACTGATAACAGCACAAAATGAATAAAATATAGACTAACTATATTTAAATCATTTTGCTTTTTTTAAGATCGCTATTGAAGCTCTAAGCTGATCAATCAATTAATTCCCTTGGTAATATAGCCCCATCAATAAAACGCGTAATAGCCACAGGTAATCGTCATGTCAAAAGTTGTATTAGCTACCGGAAATCAAGGTAAAGTTAAAGAATTAGCCTACTTACTCGCAGAGCAATCAATCGAAATAGTACCGCAAAGTGTGTTTAATGTGCCTGAAGTTGCAGAAACAGGTACTACCTTTGTAGAAAATGCTATTATTAAAGCGCGTCATGCGGCAAAGATTACTGGTTTACCTGCGATTGCAGATGACTCAGGCTTAGAAGTAGATGCGCTAAATGGTGCACCTGGTGTCTATTCAGCGAGATACGCGGCAGATATTACTGAAGATCCAATAACCGATGATGACAATACCAACAAGCTACTGGCTGCGTTAGTCAATATCCCTGATGAGCAAAGAACAGCTCGTTTTCACTGTGTTTTGGTTTATATGAAACATGAAAACGATCCTACACCACTTATCTGCCATGGTGTATGGCAGGGCTCTATCTCTAGAACTAAACAAGGTGCACAAGGATTTGGCTATGATCCTGTTTTTTGGCAAAACGATTTACAAATGTCTTCAGCGCAATTATCACGTGAAGTAAAAAGTAAGCTAAGCCACCGTGGTCAAGCATTAGCTAAGTTGGTTGAAAAACTCGCACTAGCTAAATCATAAAAGAAAATTCGAGCCATTTACTTATGTTAGAACTGTTAGAAAACCGGCCACTTTCACTTTATATTCATATTCCATGGTGTGTTGAAAAGTGTCCTTATTGTGATTTCAACTCGCATGCGGTTAAAAGTGCTATACCTGAACAAGATTATGTTGCCGCCTTAATTGCCGATTTAGATGAAGATATTGAGCGTTTTGGCTTAACCAATCGCGCTTTATATTCTATATTCATTGGCGGCGGCACACCAAGTTTATTTTCAGCTATCTCGATTAAAAGTATACTCAAGCAGGTACTTAGCCGCTTTGACCATAAAGTAGACATAGAGATTACTCTAGAGGCAAACCCTGGCACTGTTGAGGCCGATAAATTCATTGGTTTTTTTGATGCGGGTGTTAACCGCCTTTCTATCGGTGTACAAAGCTTTTCTTCTGATAAATTGATTAAACTTGGCCGCATCCATGATAGTGACCAAGCAAAAATAGCAGCAAAATTAGCAACCGAAAGTGGTGTAACCAGTTTTAATCTAGATTTAATGCATGGTTTGCCTAACCAATCATTGAATAATGCCCTTGATGATCTAAAAACAGCTATTAGCCTCAATCCTAATCATATCTCATGGTATCAATTAACTATTGAGCCCAATACCATTTTTCACTCTAAACCGCCTAAGTTACCGATAGATGATATTTTATGGGAGATTCAAGATCAGGGCGTCAAGCTACTCAATGAGGCTGGTTATCAGCAGTATGAAATTTCTGCCTACGCTAAACCTGGCTATCAATGCCAGCATAATTTAAATTATTGGCAATATGGTGACTACCTTGGTATTGGTTGTGGTGCTCACGGAAAAATCACCAATAGTAGAACACAAAAAATAATACGTACCATAAAAGTAAAACACCCTAAGGGTTATCTAGATAATAGCCGTGATTTCTTAGATCAATTATCTGAAGTTGATGAAAGTGATCGCCCTTTTGAGTTCATGATGAATCAGCTAAGACTGCACAGTGCTTTTAATATTAATCAGTTTCAAGCAAGTACTGGGCTTAATATAAGCTCGGTATTACCTTTACTGAAAAAAGCGCAACAAAGAAAACTAATGGTTTGTGAAGTAAAAGATAATGAAGAATATTGGCTAGTCACTCAAACTGGACAACGCTATTTAAATGACTTGCTGGAAATATTTTTATGATGGAGCCGTCCTCAGAAAACTTACCATTGACGCTCAGTACAGAAGAACAAGCTCAACTTGATTTAACCTTTATGCAAAGAGCCTTTGAATTGGCACAACAAGCTGAGCAACATGATGAAATACCTGTTGGCGCTGTCGTAGTTCAACAAGGGAAAATTATTGGTGAAGGTTTTAATCAGTCAATCATGCTTAACGACCCATCAAGTCATGCTGAGATGAATGCTATCAGACAGGCTGGGGCGTTTATTAATAACTATCGACTACTTGATTGTACCTTATACGTAACTTTAGAGCCCTGCCCTATGTGCGCAGGTTTACTGGTACATAGCCGAATAAATCGCTTAATTTACGCCTGTAGCGATCTTAAAACAGGTGCTGCTGGCAGTGCTTTTAACTTAGTTAATAACCCACAGTTAAATCATCAATTAACAGTCCATTCAGGCCTATTGCAAGAAGAGTGTAGCCAGTTGCTTTCTTCATTTTTTAAACGACGTAGAAAAGAAAAAAAACAAGCTAAAAAATCCTCACTCTAACACTAGATAGTACTTATCATTATTGCCATCAAAATTAGTAAGCGATTTGATAGCAATACTGAATTTTGTGCTAACTTTTAAGTACCCTGTTATTGTGATTATTGGTTATTATGACCTTATAACTAATGAATAATAAATAAGTTATCTTATTAGTTTTAAGCTCATAAAAATTACTCTGTCAGCTAATCTAGCTAGTAATCCAGATGAATAATTCATTCAAGAACATTCTAACTTACAGTAGCTGAATCGGCGTTTGATAAAAAAACCTTTTTAACTATAATATTAATACTTTGTTTGATGCCTAGTACACTCAACCTTACTGGCATCGACTTTCCCTCGACGATAATTAAACTGAATGCCAACCAACTGGTTGAAGTAAATAATATTGACTTCAACGCATTTACCTGGGCTTTGTCGCATATTTTTAATACCGCTACTATAGTTATTGGTCTCGTTTTTTGCTTTACTTTATGTCAAAAATAGTCAAATAATTATAAGTCATGAAATACGAAAACTAATGAATTTCATTCTTGGTAAATTAGGTTTACTTCTAAGGAATAACTTAAGTGAAGAGCAAGTGCACGGAGTCGAATTGGCTAATTCAAGTACCAAGGAATTATTTTATTTGATTAATGGTATTGTAGATTCTTTCAGGTGGAGGTAGGTAAACTTGACTTAGTAGTAATAGCTTTTGACTTAAGAAAACTCTTTAGTGGATTAAGTAAGTAAGTCAGTCGCTTTAAAAAGTCCCAAAAAATATTTAGATTACTTTAGTTTAGAGAGTGATTCTAGCAGACAAATATATTTTTTATTTCAGTCTTTTATACAAGTAGACGCTTTAACAACTATAAAATATGCTGGCACTGGTTTAGAACTGGCTATTTGTGCACAGTTATGCTGATTAATGCACGAAGATATAAAAATAACTTATACTAGTGAAAAAGAGTCAAATTTATCATAACTTAGTAAAAAGTACGTAAGCACATATTGTAATACACGACGTAGATATAAATAATATAGCTATAGTAATCGTTGATGACAATACAGCCAACAGATCCGTTTTAGATGGAGTATCATGGTGCCGTCTTATATGAAGCTAATGGTGATTTAACCGCTTTATCAGCACTTAAAATAATGCACTAAAATAGCAACAAGCCAATATAAAAATAGTATTTATTGATATGCAGATGACTGGAGCTAAAAGTGTCAAAAAAATCCTAACTTAAAAGATATAAAGTTAGTGATGATGACTTCAATGGCGGTTCCTGCTGATACTAACTATTTTATGAAGTTAGGGTTTTCTACTTATTTTTTTAAACCAGCGATAACAAGATATTTATTGAAAATCTTAAGCTTGCCTTTATCAGATAATGACTTTTTATTACAAGAGCTTCCCTTGATAACTGATCACTATTTAACAGAGGTTAAACCTGAAGACATGGATATAAGTAATAAAAATTTTAACGAATGTCGATTATTACTGGTAGAAGACAATCGTATTAATCAAAAAGTAGCTCGCCATATTCTCGCTGAGTTTGACATAACCCCTGACATTGCTGTTAATGGCTTAGAGGTATTGGCGCTACTTAAATCAAAAAATAGACAAACTAGTACAGGTAAAGCCAGCTATGATATGATTTTAATGGATTGTCAAATGCCAGAGATGGATGGTTATCAAGCCACTCAAGCTATTCGAAATGGCGAGGCAGGAGAAGATAATAAAGCGATAACTATTATAGCCATGACGGCCAACACTATGAAGGGCGATAAAGAAAAGTGCTTAGCTTCAGGTATGACCGATTATTTAAGTAAACCTATTGATCCGACAAGCATTAAAGAGAAATTATTTCAGTACTTTGCACAATCAAGTGTAAATGAATTAGGTATTAACCAAGCTACACCAATCTTAGAAACAAAAACTATTATTAAAGTACCACAAGAAGTAACGGCTGCAGTTGCCGCTATTGTAAACATCCATATTGACGATACAAAGCCTGAGCAACTAGTTATATGGCAAAGGTATGAATTTAGTAAACGTTTAAATAACAATGAGATAATTCAACAAAAGCTTATTGAATTATTTTTAGAAGAAACACCTAAAAAACTTAATGAATTAGCTAAAAGTATAGAACAAGGAAATAATATACTACAACATGAAATCAGTCATAAAATTCAAGGTATGTCCGCAAATTTAAGTGCGCATGTATTATTGCAATACGCCAAAGACTTTAATCACTATGTAAAGCAACCAGATCCAGCTCAAGATATAGTAGAAGCTTTATTCCAAGCAATGCAATTAAGTTATCAATTACTTGAACAAGAATTAAAAAAACATTAATAAGAGAGTTAACTATAAACAATTGAATGTTAATAGGTTTAGCTCAAGACTGTAAAGAATAAAATCACTTTTACTACTAATAACTTATTAGTTTAAATTTGATATACCAAGCACATTAAGGTATTAATAGCAGTGTAATACCTGCAAAACAATAATAATAAAACATAGCTAAAGGTTTTCACTACACATGCTCAAACGTCTTCTACCCATTTATCAAACGGGTTGGTTTTATCTGCTTCTATTATTCTGGGGTTTTAGCTTTTGGTATATATCTATTGGCGGTCTAAATCCATTAAATCAATTAAATATATATTGGCAAAGTCAGCTTACACAATCCTCTACATTGTTGAAAAAAAATCAGGGTTTAAAGACTACAGATGTTTTAACGTTACAATCTGGGTTCAATGAACAAGATATAACAGCAATCACAACACTTTTGTCATATCACCCAAATAGCCAAATAACTCTTTTAGGTCAGCAATCAAAGACCTTTATGACAAAGCTTGAGCAGTACTTATTCTTAGCACCACGTAAAAATAAAATTGTTATCGACTCTAGCCAAATGACCTCAACTCCGCCACTGAAGTCTCAAGCTACAATGACTTTTTCACCACTGCTCAATTGGTTCCGCTTTTCGTCAGAAGCTAATGTTGAAATATTGAGATCAAAGTACTTTACTTTTACACCGTTTCTACAAAACAAACGACAAAATTTTCCGTTAGTGTGGTACCAGCGAGGAAAAATTCACATCAGTTTACCTGGCGAAATATTAAAGCAACTCAACTCAAATACTGAACTACTCATCAAACAAGATTGGCAATTAAGTTTAATCTCCGCTGAAAAGACCTTACTTCCTAAAAAATTTCCTTTAGGATTTTTTGGTGAAGTATTTATTTCAGAAAATTTACCTACGGTTAATCAATTAATTCAAGAAAGACAAATAAACCAGCTTAGCCTAGATAAGTCAGCTACTAACTTATCTAGGCTAAGCTCTGTAAGTCAATTTATCCAACAATACTCTTTTGGCTCTCAGATTAATCTAAATAATGATTACAAAGTCATCATAATTACTGATAATAAAGACTCATATGATAAAATACTCACACCTCTACTTAACAAGTTAATTCAACACGATTATTTATATCAGAGCTTACTCACTCTATTCTTGGCTTGGTTTTTTTTGTTGTTAGGTATTACCCTAACCTGGTTTATTCGATATTTATCGGTAAAACAGCAAATAATAAGTATGGTTAGCTACGCCTTACTCTTTTTTACGCTGCAATATTTTTTATTCAATCAGCAACAATGGCTTGAAGTTATGCCAGTACTCATTACGATAATGGGCACATGGCTCTTACTCTTCGCTTATCAAAAAGAATATAATAATTTTGTCGTAGCGCTTAATTATCAAGGTCCTTTAAACAGAGAAAATGCATCTCCGCAAAGGAGTACATTCGATAACAAACAAGACCAACTTACTCAAGTCAAAAAAAGTAGCTCCTTGCTTAAAGAAAAAAATATTACAGTAAATCATAACCACAAGACATCAATAAATCAGCTAGATCCCTTATCAGTAGATGAGGATGAACTTGAACAAACGTTAGTAATAGTGGAAAGTCCATTCAAAAATAAAATACAAAGCCAAGCGAAAATCAATCATCACCTTACGGTTGAAAACTTTGGTCGTTATCAAGTTGAAGGGATTTTAGGAAAAGGTGCAATGGGCATTGTTTATCAAGGTGTCGACCCTAAAATAAACCGTCATGTTGCCATAAAAACACTGCAATTAAGCGATGATATTGATTCTCCAGAGTTTGATGAAGCTAAGCAACGTTTCTTTAGAGAGGCGCAAACGGCAGGTGGTTTAAGCCATGCCAATATAGTCACTATTTATGATGTTGGTGAAGATAATCACTTAGGATATATAGCTATGGATTTACTCACAGGTGCACCGTTATCATTATTTACCCAACCAGGACAAACACTGCCTACGCCATTGCTTTATCAGTTATTAATTCAGATAACAGATGCACTAGATTATGCTCATAACCAAAATGTTGTGCATCGTGATATCAAGCCAGCAAACATTATTTACGATGATGATTTGCTCAAAGTGACCGTGACTGACTTTGGTATAGCCTACGTCAGTGATAACAGTAAAACCCGTACAGGTATTATTATGGGAAGCCCTTATTATATGTCTCCAGAACAAATACTTGGCTTAAAGGTAGATGGTCGTAGCGATATTTTCAGTTTAGGCGTGACTTTCTACCAATTGCTTTGTGGCCACTTACCTTTTCAAGGCGAATCTATCGCTACTGTTGCTTACCAAATTACAAAAGCGAAAGCTATTGCTGTCAATCAGCATAATATAAACTTGCCAACAAGTGCGATGCGAATTTGTAATAAGGCCATGCATAAAGATATTGAAAAACGCTACCAATCAATGGCTGAATTTAAGTTCGCATTAACAAGTGCACTTAAAAGAGATTTTAAGGTAGCGGCTAGTTAACAAAAAAGTATATTATCGATTAAATAGTTACTCATCATAATTAGAACAAGGTGAAAATATTTACCCCCTATGAATTATCACATTAAATCCCTTTGTCATCAGGGCGCTATTCGAGACAATAACGAAGATGCTATTAGTTATGGTATTCATAAGGAATTAGATGTCGTTTGGATGCTAATTGCCGATGGCATGGGTGGTCACAATGCTGGCGAAGTTGCTAGCGGCATGTTAGTTGACCATATCAAATCTGCTTGGAGTAAAGTATCTATAACTAACCAAGCTAATTGGTTGACATGGATTACAGAACAACTTAATAGCGCAAATTTAAATATTTTTAAGCAAGCAAAAAATACAGTTGGCCAACAAGGAATGGGCACTACTGGTGTATTAATAGTAATAGAAAATAATAAATGCCACCTTGGTTGGGTTGGAGACTCACGCGCATATACCTTAAAAGATAAATGTTTAGTGCAAGAAACGGTTGATCACACCATGCTTCAAGAATTAGTCAATAAAGGTGCGATTAGCGCTGAAACCGCAAAAAATGCTAATACTAAAAACTTACTTTCACAAGCCATTGGCGTTCGAGAAAACATATCGGTTGATACAAAAACTATTGTAATAAGTAGTGGTGATACCATTATGTTATCAACCGACGGTTTACATGACTATTTAACTGAAGAAGAAATTAGTCACTACCTAACTGATTTTAAAACTAAAAAAGATGTTTGTGATGACATGGTCAATCAAGCAATAGACCAAAATAGTAGAGATAACCTGACGGTAGGTTTAATCAATTTAACCAAATAAATAAAAAATATAAGTAAATTAGGAGTTAATATGGCTTACTTAGCCTTAAGTGTTGAAGATGTAATCATTAATAAATGGCAATTAGTCGAAGGGATTTTACATATAGGCCGTGCAAATAGTAATGATATTCAAATTAATGATGCTGCGGTTAGTTCAAAACATGCGTGTTTAGTAACAGAACCAGATCCGTTCATTGAGGGTCAATTGATTACTTATGTTGAGGATCTTGCCAGTACCAACGGCACTGAATTAAATGGAACAAAGATATCTCGTGAAAAGCTCAACCATGATGATATGGTGACCATAGGGTTTAATCAATTTCAATTAATTGATAAAGAATCAACTAATCTTGATGAAACCGCCATTATTATTAGTTAACTTTACGAGTGAACTTGGCTAGTGGTTTGCGATTCAAATAGTTCATTGATTACTTGGTTAAAGTGAGACTGTCTCCGTGAGGTCATTTTATGATGCTGACGGGTTAGTTGCTTTTTACGTTGATTGTTTTTTAATGATCTTTTCATTTTAATTATTCCAATTGTCTTCTAATAGTTTGAACACTATAGCCTGCTATAGTGACAGTTTTATGACATTGGAAATTTAAAATTGATGGAAGATACTTGTCGTTAGTTTACTGAACCATTTCTGCTGCTTCCTCAGCTTCTTTTAAAATAATATCGATACGCTTTTACTGAGAAACAGCTTGATCTGATGACTCAACCAGGACTTGCTCATTGATGAGTGATGCTGCTTTTAATTTTTCTTGCGCCAACTTCAATGCAATAATCTGCTCTTGAGCTTGATCATCTAACCAAGTTAACGTGTCGTAATAACGGCGAATATTATCGACGTAATGCACCGATTCTTCACCTCGGGCATAACCATATTTAGTCTTTTTGTAATGTTTTTTCTGTTGTAATAACGGCAAACGAGTTTTAACTTCTACCCAACGATCAGGATCACCACCTTGGCGTTGTGTAATAATTCGTGCATCATTTAAATGACCAAAACCAATATTATAAGAAGCTAACGCGAACCAAATACGATCAGGCATTGGTATTCTATCCGGCATCATTGCAATCATTCGTTTAAAGTATTTTGCGCCTCCTCTAATACTTTGCTCGGTATCTAAACGGCTTTTTATACCCATTTGTTTAGCTGTGGCTAAGGTAAGCATCATCATACCTCGAACACCGGTATATGAGCGTGCTGTTGGATTCCAATGTGATTCTTGATAGCTAATAGCGGCTAATAAGCGCCAATCAAGCTCTTGTGCATACTTTTTAAAAAAGTGTTTATATTTAGGTAATGTATTTTCAACAGCTTTAATAAATGTCCGTGTTTCAACATAATTAAACTGTTCAATATGACCATAATACTTATCATCTAAGGCGAGTAAAGTACCATCGTGATGAACCGTACCAAAAAATTCTACCAAGCTTGCTAAAATGTCATCGGGGCTATTTTTACTTACCACCCAAGCTAATGATTCAGGTTTATCAATACTAAAGCCAATACTTATCTCAGGGAAGTAACGGCGGTTAATGGCTAAGCTATTACTATCAATAATGGTATAATCTATTTCGCCACTTAATACTTTTTTTAGTAGCTCTTCACTATCAAACTCAGCTGTTTCTTGCCAAGTTAATTCACTATTTGTTTGTTGCAGATATTCAAGGTTCTCTACATAACTTGAGCCAGACATCACCATTAACTTACCCGTTAAATCAGCCACTTCCCTAGGTCTAATGTTACCTTGTTTAAATACTAATTTCTGACTAATAGTTTCATAGCTAGGAGCAAACCTAAAACGTTGTAAACGTTTATCGGTAATTGATAATCCCGCCGCAAGTAAATCAACTTCACCAGTATTTAATTTTATAAAAAGCTCATTAATACTATAAGTGGGAACAATACGTAGTTCTACATTGAGCGAATCTGCATACTTTTTTGCTAGCTCATATTCAAAACCAGCAAAGCCATTTGCGGTACTATAATAGTTTGTTGGGCCAAAAATAGTACCTACATTGATATAACCTCTATCCAATATACGGGATAAACTTGCCGTATCGGTTTTTTTATCACAAGCACTCAACAACGTGGTCACAAAAATAACCCATAGCAGTGAGGTGAATTTAATCACTAACTTACGCTCTAACGTACTCTCTAACATAGTAAAGAACTTAGATTTTATTAAAAAATATAAATGTTTTGTCATATCCTCAATTGTGTCGTGTATTGATCTATTAGCCAAGTACTTTTTACCTGACAATCATGTCAAGTTATTACTTTGTTTTTTACGTTAACAAAAGCTTTGTTTTCAACTATAATATGCGCGAAATTTTCGGTTAGCTTTTACTATGCAAATTTAGTAATTAAAAGCCAATCAAAGCCTTACATAAAACTTGGTAATTACCCTATGACGATGTTGATTAAAAACCTTCGTGGCGCTCCAGCACTTTCTGATTTTAGAGTTAAAAAACTATTAGCTCAATGTGAACAGTTACAACTGCCAGTAAATGATATTTATGCTGAATTTGCCCATTTCGCTCAACTTAATGAAGAGTTAAGTTTAAGCGAAGAGAATGTTTTACAGCAATTACTGACTTACGGTCCAACAATTGAAGAGCATCAACCTACTGGTTCGTTTTTATTAGTGACTCCTCGTCCGGGTACTATTTCTCCTTGGTCATCAAAATCTACCGATATAGCGCATAACTGTGGTTTAGCTAAAGTGGTTCGTTTAGAACGCGGTATTGCCTATTACGTATCATTAAACAGCGATAAAAAATTAAGCGCTGAGCAAGAAGTACAGCTAAACGCTTTATTACACGACCGTATGATGGAAAGTATTTTTAATGACTTTGATCAGGCAAGTTTACTTTTTGCTAGCAGTGAGCCAGCTAAATTAACCACGATTGATATTGAAAATGGCGGTAAACAAGCATTAGTTAAAGCGAATATCGAATTAGGTTTAGCCTTAGCGGTAGATGAAGTGAATTACTTATTTGAAAACTTCACTAAACTGGGACGTAATCCACACGATATTGAGCTTTACATGTTTGCTCAAGCAAACTCAGAGCATTGTCGTCATAAAATATTTAACGCAGACTGGACTATTGACTGTGTTAAACAAGAAAAATCGTTATTTAAAATGATCCGCAATACCCACGAAATCAACACTGATTACGTGCTTAGCGCTTATAGTGATAATGCAGCGGTAATGGTGGGTAATAAAGGTGGACGTTTCTTCCCTGACCCTGAAACGAATATTTATGGTTACCACCATGAAGATATTCAAATATTAATGAAAGTTGAAACCCATAACCACCCTACTGCTATTTCTCCTTACCCTGGTGCTGCAACAGGCTCTGGTGGTGAAATTCGTGATGAAGGCGCAACCGGTATTGGTTCAAAACCAAAAGCGGGTTTAGTAGGTTTCTCTGTATCTAATTTACGTATTCCTGACTTTGTACAACCTTGGGAAACTGACTTTGGTAAGCCAAGCCGTATAGTTACTGCGTTCGATATCATGATGGAAGGTCCATTAGGTGGCGCTGCATTTAATAACGAATTTGGTCGCCCTGCTATTCTAGGTTACTTCCGTACGTATGAAGAAGAAGTTAACTCGTTTAACGGAAAAGAAGTACGTGGTTACCACAAGCCAATTATGCTTGCTGGTGGTTTAGGTAACATCCGTGATGAGCATGTACAAAAACGTGAGATCATCGTTGGCGCCAACCTTATTGCATTAGGTGGTCCAGCAATGAACATTGGTTTAGGTGGCGGTGCTGCTTCATCAATGGCATCAGGTCAATCAGCTGAAAGCTTAGACTTTGCTTCAGTGCAACGTGAGAATCCTGAAATGGAACGGCGTTGTCAGGAAGTTATCGATAAGTGTTGGCAGTTAGGTGAAGAGAACCCAATAGCCTTCATTCATGATGTGGGTGCTGGTGGTTTATCAAATGCTTTCCCTGAGTTAGTTGCTGATGGCGGCCGTGGTGGTGTATTTGAACTGCGTAAAGTACCAAATGACGAGCGTAGCATGGCGCCTCATGAAATATGGTGTAATGAATCTCAAGAACGTTATGTTATTGCCGTATCCGACAAAAACTTAGCCACTTTCGAACAAATATGTGCCCGTGAACGTGCACCATATGCTGTTGTTGGTCGTGCCACTGAAGAATTACACTTAACAGTTACTGATGAACATTTCGCTAACGATAAAAAATTAAATACGCCAATTGATTTACCACTTGACGTTTTATTAGGTAAAACACCTAAAATTTATAAAGACGTTAAAACAGCAACAGCTGAAGGTGATTCACTCGATTTAAGCACAGTAACATTAACTGATGCTGCTGATAGAATTTTAAGTCTACCAACGGTTGCTGAAAAGACCTTCTTAATTACCATTGGCGATCGAAGCGTCACCGGTATGGTTAACCGTGACCAAATGGTTGGTCCTTGGCAGGTTCCTGTTGCCGATTGTGGTGTTACTGCATCAGCACTAGATTCTTACCACGGCGAAGCAATGTCACTGGGTGAACGTACACCTGTTGCTTTATTAAACTTTGGCGCTTCTGCTCGTTTAGCCGTAGCTGAATCACTAATGAATATTGCTGGTACTGATATTGCTGGTTCTGACGGTGATAGGTTAAACCGTATTAAACTTTCAGCTAACTGGATGTCGCCAGCTGGTCACCCTGGTGAAGATGCAGGTCTTTACGAAGCAGTTAAAGCTATCGGTGAAGAGCTTTGCCCGGCCCTTGGTTTAACTATCCCTGTTGGCAAAGACTCTATGTCGATGAAAACCCAATGGGAAGATAATGGTGAAACGAAATCTGTTACCTCTCCGATGTCTTTAATTATTACCGCTTTTGGTGCTGTTGAAGATATCCGTAAAACAGTAACACCTGAGCTTCGCACTGATAAAGGTGATACACGTTTAGTTGCCATTGATTTATCTAAAGGCAAAAAACGTTTAGGCGGTTCATGTTTAGCGCAAGTTTACAAACAGCTTGGAAGTGAAACACCTGATGTTGATAATGCAGAAACCTTAAAAGGTTTCTTTAACGCGATGCAAACACTTGTTCGCGCTGAAAAGCTTATTGCTTACCATGATATTTCAGACGGCGGTTTATTCACTACAGTGACTGAAATGGCCTTTGCTGGTCATACTGGTGTTGATATTGACATCAGTAAACTCGTTAGAGTAAATGAAGCAAACGGTACAAGTGATGATTTAGCGACATTATTTAATGAAGAGTTAGGTGCAGTTATTCAAGTGCATGTAAGCGATGTTGACGCAATTAATACTATTTTAACTGAGCACGGCGTTCAAGATTACTGTACTGACATTGGTAGCCTTAACAACGAAGATACCATCCGCTTTAGCCGTGATGGTGAAGTAATACTAGAAAATTCTCGTACTTATTACCGTACTGTCTGGGCACAAACGACTTACAGAATGCAGTCACTTCGTGATAATCCTGAATGTGCACAACAAGAACACGATGTAAAATTTGATACAGAAGATCCGGGCCTAAATACTAAGCTTACCTTTGATATCAACGAAGACATTGTTGCAGATTTAATTGTAAAAGATGCGCAAGCCTCTGTTAACGTTACTGCCAATGGCATAGCTAACCCACGTGTTGCTATTTTACGTGAGCAAGGTGTTAACTCACATGTTGAGATGGCAGCAGCATTCGATAGAGCTGGTTTTGTTGCGATTGACGTACATATGTCTGATATTTTATCAGGCCGTACTGATTTAGCTAACTTCAACGGTTTAGTCGCTTGTGGTGGTTTCTCTTACGGTGATGTTTTAGGTGCTGGTGAAGGTTGGGCAAAATCAATCTTATTTAATACTAATGCACGTACCATGTTTAAGACGTTCTTCGAACGTGAAGATACTTTTACGCTGGGTGTTTGTAACGGTTGTCAAATGTTGTCTAACTTAAAAGACATCATCCCTGGCTCAGAACATTGGCCTCGTTTTGTACAAAACAAATCTGAACGTTTTGAAGCACGTTTCTCATTAGTTGAAATTCAAGAAAGCCCATCGGTATTGTTTAAAGGTATGGCTGGTTCACGTATGCCAATCGCTGTTTCACATGGTGAAGGCCACACTGAATTTAGCTCTGATGAAGCAATCGATGCTGCGAATAACTCAGGTACGGTATCAATGCGTTACGTTAACAACTACGGTGATGTGACTGAAACATACCCAGCGAATCCTAACGGCTCTGTTGATGGTATAACTGCATTAACAAGCACTGATGGTCGTGTAACGATCATGATGCCACATCCTGAACGTGTATTCAGAACGGTTGCTAACTCTTGGCATCCAGATAGCTGGGGTGAAGATTCACCTTGGGTGCGCATGTTTCGTAACGCTCGTGCTTTCATTGGGTAAAGAGCTAGGTTAACCTTATTGCTACTTAACGCTAACTTTATTGTCAAAAGTGCTCACTGACATTGATCAGCTCCGTACTTTTTTCTTTGATTTGGAGCAACTTGCTGCAAGATAAACAATAAAATATATCCGGTTATTTTCTGATAAGAGATTAACCGGTTTTCATTACCTTGTTTTCAATGTTAACGAGGCTATTATTTTTGCTGTTAAAACTAATCTAGTTATCTAGTTATCTAGTTATCTAGTTATCTAGTTATTATAAAATTCAATAACTTAAAACTATACTAGCAATAAAATTATTACTCAATAATCAACTCTCATTTTTAAAGCGATTATATCCATGTGGAAATGGAATTATGCATTACTCAGTTAAATTATATTTATTAATGGCTTTATTCTCTTTTTCTATTATCTCACAAGCAAAGCAAGATAAGGTTATCTTCTCTATAGGTGCGTTCAATGAACCCGAAGGGGAACGTTCTGGTGCCGAAATATCGGTATCTATAAAAGGACATCTATTTGGCGGGAGACTAAGTGGCACTTTGTATTCTGGTGGTAATAACGTCAAAACAGCTGAAACAATTAGTTATCTGTATCTTGAAGGTAATACAACGACAACCGAGTATGAGAGTAATGAGCTTTACCTTGGTTTTTCCGGGTTTGCCTTTATACATTTAGAGCAATTAATAAATCCATATCTCGGTTTAGGTTTTTTTATTGGAAAAACACAATACTGTACAAGTCACGAAGAGCAATTTGAGCGCTGTACAGATGATACAGCACTAGCTATTTATCCAGAAGTTGGTATTGAACTAAACATTAAAATTATCCAAATAACACCTTATATTCGACGCTATTACGATACTAGTGATTCGCGCAAGTCTGACAATGTTTATGGCATTAACTTTGGACTACAATTCTAGTATTTTGTTCGTAATTATCTATCAATTAATACTGAGTAATATATAAAATAGTTGGACTTTCTAATATTAATTTTTGTAAATTGACTAGGAAAAATCTAACGCTATATCGGTACAGCTTTTTGCGCAGCGAATACCGGTAAGCTCACCTTGCTCTGGTGTATAAAGTGTTAATGGTTGCTTACAAGTACTACAAAGGACTGTTTTTCCAGACATAACTTGTTTAAGTAACTTTTGCTGCTTAAAGAATGACTCTTTACTTGCTTTTTGTAGCGCGGCAAACTGTTTAAGGTCTATATTCATAATCTTTATTACTTACTAATGGGAGGTCACTAAAGTGAAGTCATTAATGATGAAGTCATCGCTAATAAAAGATGACTTCATTAATTGTTTATATTTTATTGGTTTTAGCCAATAAAATAAATACCATCAAATTTGCCTTTCAAAGGCACAGCGCTTGACTCCAGTAACTCTTGATAACTAGTAATATTCTCATATGTCACTAGCATTTGCGGATAAGCAGTAATTTCCCAGGGTAAATTAGCATATGCTTCTGATGACGTAAAAGACAGTTTCTGGTTATTTTCTAATAATAACTGGCCAAACTTAAGCGCGAGTTCCTGTTCTGGAAACAATACTGAGAATTCAATTTCACGCTCACTTATTAAATCCTCACCACTTGCTTGCATCTGCCAGAGGGTGTTGCCAATTTCATCATCTGGATAAAGCACTAAATCACGTGTCATAGTTACTCTCATTTATTTATATCTATATATTATTTAGGATTATTATCCTCATTTCGATATTTTAGCTTTGCTAAGTGAATAAACCTAGTAAAATAACGACAAAGTCCACGTTACTCATTTGAAATATGACTGTAGATAAAACCTATTCAGACACGCAAGGTCCAAGCCCTAATCAAAGCTATGAAAAGTTTGAATGGCATATTCTGCTCACTGAAAAAAGCATCACAGAGAAAAACGTCACTGAACAAGAAAAGTGTACTGCTATTTCAGTATTAGAAAGTTATAGTCATGGACAGAATATTTCATTGTCAAAAGCTGAATTAAAACAGGCTATAAGTAAAGGCGCATTATGGTTAACACCAGCAAAAAACAAAAAACAAACACAACGACTGCGTCGAGTAAAAAAACAGTTGTTAGTGGGTGATGAACTGCACTTTTATTTCAATAAATTGGTACTTTTAGCACCGGTGCCACAAGCCTTATTAATTGCCGATTTAATTGATTACAGTGTTTGGTACAAACCCTATGGTATGTTGTCACAAGGATCTAAATGGAGTGATCATTGCACCATCGCTCGTTTCGCTCAACAAAATTTACCTAATGAACGTCCAGCTTTTATTGTGCATCGATTAGATAGAGCAGCGACGGGCTTAATTATTGTTGCTCACAGTAAAACAGCAGCCAAAGCCTTATCCCATATGTTTGAGTTTCATCAACTAGAAAAGTATTATCATATCATTGTCCATGGCAATCATAATGAAAGACCTCAGCCAGAAGTAATTGACTGTAACGTTGATGGAAAAAGTGCCCGCAGTACTTTTATCTGTTTATCTTATGATAGTGAGTCTAATCGTTCACTGATCAAAGTAAAAATAGACAGTGGTAGAAAACATCAAATACGTATCCATGCAGCGAGTATTGGTATGCCCGTAGTTGGTGATAGGTTACATGGTATAGCCGATCAGAATGAACAGAATGATTTACAATTATGTGCGGTAAGTTTACGGTTTATTTGTCCATTAACAATAGGTGGTATGCCCGCAAGTGATAAGCTAATTATTGAAAAAGAGCGTTTTTTTGAGATACCAGAAACATTAAAGCCGCAATTATCACTGAGACTTTAAATTTATAGGTAAGCTTATTTATAAACGCATTTTCTAAGCTACTTTATAAATTAGTCATAAAGAAGAAAATGCGTTAATTAACAGGCTAAATGCAGTAGTTAAAGTCACCATCTTCAAGTAAAGATAAGCTATCGCCAACCAAATCTTTGGTCGCTACCGCTTTTAATAATTCAAAACCAATTTCACGCTGCTCTAGAGTTAGCGCTAAATAAGGTAAACGAAAGTTATTAGGCACTGCATCGGTCATTATCAAAGCGGTGTTGATGGCAATAGGATTAGGCTCGCAAAATAGCCATTTCATCAGATCCTGTAAACTATCGTTCAACTTAGCTGTTTCTTCTAATTTACTTACTGAGTAATCTTTATCCATTAATTTGCGCATTAAGCTTGGAATAATATTAGAAGTAACAGAAATAACACCATGAGAGCCATGCTCATGACGACCAACATAACATTCGTCGTCATTACCTGACCAACAAGCAATACCTTGCTTTTCATAATAGGCTATTCGATCGTTACCACCACACTCTTTTACGCCGATAAAGTTTTTATGCTTCGATAAAGGCTCAATCACTGCTGGTATTAAATCTTGTCCGGTTCTACCTGGTACGTTATAAATAAAAGCAGGACCTATATCTAATACACGCTTAAAGTGCTCACTAACACCTTTAAGTGAGGTACGACCATAATAAGGGTTTATTTGTAATGCTGCATCCATACCTATGGCAAAACCATTTTCGGTAGCTTTTATTGCTTCGCGAGTATTATTACTACCGGTATTGCCAACAATAATGAGCTGTTCACCAAAATTATGCACACAATGAGCAATAAGCATTAAATGCTCTTCCCAGCTAAGTAAATGCCCCTCACCAGTAGTACCACCAACAACTATGCCGTCTACGCCAGCAGCAATTTGTTGTTTTATTAAGAAATCATACGTTTTTAAACAAACCTCTCCTTTGTCTGTATAAGGGGTTTTTACTGCGGTAATTAAACTTGCTGCTTTTAATCGCTTCATTAACTATCTCTAATTCTTTTATTTAACTTCAATAAGGAAAAACGGTAAATTCTTGCCGAACATTCTAACAATGACCAGGGGTATCAACAACCCGTCTCATGATATATTCTTCATTCGTTAGTCTATGTTGATAATGGAATTTTTTATGATTCAATGCTAATACTGTATACGCATGATAGTTATCATTATTATTTAAGTCTGCAGCATAAAGTTCGTTATCAATCATCTCATTTTTAGTTAGAGTAAAGTGAATATCTGCCACGAGTCCCCAATCACCTAATTCGGTGACTTTCTCAATAACTTCTCCCTTTATACCCAGTGTAATAAAGGTAAACTCAAAACTACCATCACAACTAAGTTCAGCATATTCAAAGGTTTCATTGCCTTGTTCATCAATATCATTTCGAAACCAGCGGCCAAAAAGTAACTCTCGGGGGTAACTAATATTACTCACAATTTTTTCCTTAAATTTTGCTATATGGAATGATAATTATAAGTTATGACTTATATCAAACCTATCACTCACAAAAAACTATAAGCCTTTATTAACAAGCTTGTAGTTATTTTAATGTAAAAAGTGGCTATATGAAAAGATATTCTAGTTATCAAGACTTATCATTCGATAAAATCAGTCTATTTCTTTATTACTTTGTACTAGTACTTGCAAACTAAATGAAGTGAAGATCACTAAACTTAACAAATTATTTTACTCATTAGTTTTTCCCTATATTTAAATTATTACTACCTCCACAAAAGAATTAGATGTAAGTTTAGGAAAAAAGGTTTAAATTCATCAACAATTAAAAAAATTAGGAAAGTGAACGATGTCAGCTCCAAAAGTGCAGTTGTTATTAACAGGTAATGAATTGATGACTGGAGATATTGTTGACAGTAATTCAGCCATGATGGCACAAGTATTAAAAGATATTGGTCTTGGAATTAATCGTAAGGTAACTGTCGCGGATGATTTAGCGCTACTTGTTAATGAAATAACTTACATGGCAAGTACAAGTGACATTTTAATTATTAATGGCGGCTTAGGACCAACAGTTGATGACTTAACCGCACAGGCGCTAGCGCTTGTCATAGGAGAACAATTAAACCAACACGCACAGGCATATACTCATTTAATCAACTGGTGTAAGCAACGAGGAGTAGAGTTAAATGCTCCTAATCTAAAACAAGCTATGTTACCTAAAACGTGCCAAATAATTGCTAACAGAAATGGAAGTGCTGTTGGTTTTTCAGTACGATATAAAGATTGTGATATTTACTGTACACCTGGTGTACCTCACGAGCTAAAAACAATGCTTAACGAGCAAATCATTCCCATCATCGCTGAGAGTATACCTAATGATGTAATAACAGATATTACCCGTTTACAGGTATTTGGTCTTGGTGAGTCAAGTTTACAAAAAATAATTGATCAACAACTATCCGACTGGCCAACAGAAATTGAATTAGGATTTCGTGCCGGTATGCCATTACTTGAAGTAAAGCTAACAATTAATACTTCGCAAGGCTTAGCGCTTAAATCCTTATGGCAAAAAAAGTTAACTGATGTGATTGGTGATCACTTAATCGCTGAAATTCAAGGGAAACCAAAATCAATTGCAGATCACCTATTAAACCAAATGCAGAAAAATAATCTTAAAGTAACCACCGCTGAGTCATGTACTGGTGGCCTAATTGCCAGTAAGTTGACAGAAGTAAGTGGTTCATCGATAAGTTTTGAAGCAGGTTTTGTCACCTATAGTAACGAAATGAAGACAGCTATGCTAGATGTCCCCGCTCGGCTTTTTGAGCAAGATGGAGCAGTAAGTAAAGCGGTAGTTATTGCCATGGCAAAAGGCTCACTGATAAAGTCTAACGCAGATCTAACCATTGCAGTCTCTGGGGTTGCAGGTCCTAATGGTGGCAGTGATGATAAGCCTGTAGGTACAGTATGGTTTGCTTGGGGCAGCCTTGACGACATTCAAACTCAATGCTTATTACTACCCTATAAAAGAATTTATTTTCAACAACTTGTATCTGCTATAGGTATAGATTTCCTGCGCCGCTACCAAAAAAAAATAACAACAATACCGAACTATGTAATAGAAAGAGCATTTTCTAATCCGTAAGTATTAATAAAGCTAGATAAAATAATAACAAAATTATGAACTAGAATGAGAATATAGCAGATAACGCTAAGCTTAATCATTGCTTAGTTTAGTAAAAATTTATATATTAAGACTAATAAAAACTAGAAATGATAAATTTATATCAGGAGCTTATTTTGATAGAGAAAAATTTTATAACAAGTGGCCGTAATACGGTAATTCATAAAGTAAAAAAATTCGATTTACTTATATTAAATGGTGATAAAAACGTTGTTATTGTTAGTCATCGCGGTATAGGCATATATAAAGGTAAAATCCCAGAAAAACGTTCAATTGCAAAAAAAGCTTACCAAGATATTGTCGATATTTCCTCTTCTGAATTATTTAGTGAAGAAAAAACACTTTTATTTGTGCAAGCACTTGATGGCATAGAGTATAAAATAGATTACTCTAAAGAAGGCACTACAAGTTTCATTAAAATTCATCAAAATCATTATATGTAACAAAATCGCTGCCATTATATACACATAATAATTATAAAAAAGAATAGCATCTACCGTTACTTGGCTCAGCAGTACTTGACGGTTAGGAGGAGCCTTTGTAATGACCAAAGCTAGCTTAGTCTGTAATAATAAAAATAATATTGATTTAATCTTAGAACCTATCAAAGGTGACGAGACGATTTCTGCTTTAAGTATCAAAGAGCTAATTGACGCATCAGAATTTATAACTCTTCGCATTAATAACGGTAATATTAAAAATGCTATCGCTGAGCTAAATGATGTTTTAAAACCCCTACAAGATAATCAAACTGGCCGAACTATTCGCTATCAAGTGCTAGAACGGGTTGACGCGACAATTAATATAACTATCGAATCCGATGAAATGGGTGCTACCGCTGAGATTATTAGTGCTCAAGGTGGTCAACATCTATCAGCAAAAGCTATTTTAACAGCAGCACAAGAAGCCGGTGTAAAAAAAGGCTTTAGTAAAGAACATTTAATTCAGCTTGCCCAGCTTGCCGTAAAAGAAGCGCCTAATAGTCACGTTGATATGAAAATTGCTACAGGGAAAATTGCCATTAATGGCAAAGATGCCTTAATAAAACCTTTAGTTGAGAGTGCGCAAACAAGAATCCTAAAACCTAAAAAGCTAGAAGATGGTAGTGTCGATATGCGTGATTTAGGTGATATCATTTGTGTAAAAGTAGGTGATCCTATAGCGAAAAAAGTACCATTAACTCAAGGTATTCAAGGTTACACTGTTACTGCTACCCCGCTATCACCAGAACCTGGAAATGACATTGAACTCGTCGCCGGTGAAGGTACAAATATAAGTCAAAAAAATATTAACGTGCTAGTTTCTAAAAAAGTAGGCTTACCAAAACTTATTAATAACGGTATGGAAGTTGATGAGATTTATAAAATTAAAGATGTCACTGTTGCCACTGGAAATATCAACTTTACGGGGAGTGTTATTATTGATGGCGATGTTACTGAAGGCATGAAAGTGACGGCTTCAGGTGACATTACTGTTGGTGGTTTTGTTGAGTCCGCAACCCTTGATGCAGGAGGCGACATCACTATTTCTAGTGGTATTATTGGCCGTAAACATGATATTGAAAAAACAAAAATCACTGACATTACCATGAGCGTCAATATTAGTGCCAAAGGAAGTATTTATGCCAAATATGGTCAATACGCTCAAATAACCTGTGGTCAAGATCTTCGTATCGAAAACCAATTATTGCATAGTATTTTAGACATAAATTCTCGGCTGTGGATAGGGAAAAGTGAACAAGCGAACGGGAAGCTTATTGGTGGATATACCAAAGCAGGTACCTCTGTCCATGCAGGTGTTATTGGAGCAACTGCAGGTAGTAATACAATTATCAATTTTGAACATAAAATACTCACATTTAAAGATGAAATACACAAAATAGAAGGTCTACTCAAAATAGAGTCAGATAAAACCAACGAATTAAAAGTGGCTATCAATAAATTAAAAAAGTTACCAAAAGAGAAAGAAAAACCTGAGTTATTAGCCAAAATAATACCAAGCTATCAACACCATGCTAATGAAATGGGTAGAATACTCAATGAGAAAGAAATACTTGATAGTGATCTACAAAACTATATGGCAAGTGTTTACATTGAAGCGACTGAGAAGCTCTATCAAGGTGTTGAGTTAATTGTTAGTGACTTCAATGATAGAACTCGACGTGAATATGGCCCAAGTAGAATGGTCTACAAAGAGCGAAAAATACTGATTGATACAATAGTGAACACATAAACACTATGGATTTAGCTAAAAAATCACTACTAAAATATAGTATGTTGGCGCTACTACTTATGCCTTTTTATCAACAGGCATATGCTCAAAAATGCTCGATCAACCTTAATTACGGGGTAATTATTGACCCTAAACATATACGTATTGTCGATAATGGTAAGACTAAAGTACAAATAAACAATACCAAACAACTCTTTATTCGAGGAAGAGAGATATTTTTATCTACCGAACAGCAACTACTACTTACTGGCTTTAGTGTAGGTATTCGACGACAAGTACCTGAGATTGTATCTATTGCTATAGAAGGGGTTGATATTGGATTAAAAGCAGTTAATCAAGTCGTAGCCAGCTTAACCGGCGAGAATAGTGCTTCACAACAAAAAGTACAAGCTAAGTTTGATGAATTAAAATGGCGTATACGTGCACGTTTTAATCAAAGCGCTAATAATTATTATATTGCCCCACAAGACTTAAATGATTTTGATGAAATGTTTACTGGGGAATTTGAGCAAGAAATTGAAGCCATAATTTCAACCTCAATCGGTACAATATTAGAGGCTGTTGGACAGTCTATTCTAGCAGAGGACAACACCAATGAATACGGTGGTGAAACACGCATAACCACGTTTGATAAACGTCTAATAACACTAACTACAGGTTTGGAGTTAGAAGTTGCACAAAGAGCTAAAGCATTAGATAAAAAAGCTGCAATTTTTTGTCAAGAACTAACTCATTTAGATGAACTTGAAGCAGAGCTCCATCTAGCGATACCTGCATTAAAAGATTATAACCTTATCGAAGCTTCTAATTAACCGCCCCTATTACCCATATAGTTATAACCAATGACTTACCTACTTACTATAATTTTTCGTTTATAACACCCTAATAAATAAAAAGCCCAAGGTACTCAATAGAGTAACTTGGGCTTATAAAATAATAAGTCGTTAACTAATTATTTAGCACATATTACATATTAGGGTAGTTTGGCCCACCGGTACCTTCAGGGGTTACCCAGGTAATATTTTGACTAGGGTCTTTAATATCACATGTTTTACAGTGAATACAGTTTTGCGCATTAATAACAAACTTATCACCGTCTTCAGTTTTTTCAACCTCATACACACCAGCGGGGCAATAAAGTCTTGCTGGCTCACCATATTTAACTAAGTTCACCTGAATTGGAATATCAATATCTTTAAGTTGTAAATGACAAGGTTGCTCTTCTTCATGGTTAGTATTTGATAGAAATACTGAAGAGAGTTTATCGAAGCTTAATTTATTATCTGGTTTAGAATAATTAATTACTTGTGCTTCACTTGCTAGCTTTAATTGCTCATAATCAGGTTTATTATCACTAAAATTGAAAGGTAACTTATTACCAAAAAAGTTTTGATCTATCGTATTATAAGCGCCACCAAAGAATGTTCCAAATTTATGCATTGATGGCGAGAAGTTGCGCGTATTATATAAATCATCATACAACCACGATGACTTAAATTTCTCCGCATAAACCGTCAAGTCTTTACCGCCTTCATCGCCAGTCGTTAGTGCTTCAAAAATCGTTTCAGCCGCTAAAAGACCAGACTTCATCGCAGTATGATTACCTTTGATTTTTGCTGAATTCATCGTACCCGCTTCACAGCCCACCATAATGCCACCTGGCATCGTTTGCTTAATCAGTGAATTATAACCACCTTTAGCTAGTGCACGTGCGCCATAAGAAACGCGCTTACCACCTTCTAGGTATTGACTAATTTTAGGATGATGTTTATAGCGTTGAAATTCATCAAACGGACTTAAATGAGGGTTTGAATAACCCAAATCAATAATTAAACCCACAAAAACCTGATTGTTTTCTGCATGGTACAAATAACCTCCACCACCAGTGTCGTCTTTTAAAGGCCAACCGGCAGAATGAACCACTAAACCTTCTTGATGCTTTTCAGGATCAATATCCCAGATTTCTTTAAAACCTAAACCATAATGCTGTGGAGAAGAATCGGCATCTAAAGCAAACTTTGAAATTAACTCTTTACCTAAGTGTCCACGACAACCCTCAGCAAAAACGGTATATTTAGCACGAAGCTCCATGCCAGGCATAAATCCGTCTTTTTCATTGCCTTCAGCGTCCAAGCCCATATCGCCAGTAATAATACCACCAACACTGCCATCATCATTATAAATCACACTTTGCGCGGGGAAACCTGGAAATATCTCAACACCTAATTGCTCTGCTTGTTCTGCTAACCAGCGACACATATTACCCATACTAGCAATATAGTTGCCTTCATTATGCATAGTTTTAGGTACAAACAAGCTAGGTACTTTAATGGCATTATCAGCACTATTAAAATAATAAATATCATCACCTGTTACAGGTGTTTTAAGTGGAGCACCTTTTTCTTTCCAATCTGGAAATAATTCATTTAAAGACCTTGGTTCAAACACAGCACCAGAAAGAATGTGGGCTCCAACCTCGGATCCCTTCTCAACAACACAGACCATTAACTCTTGCTGTTTTTCTTGTGCTAATTGCATTAACCTACAAGCCGTTGATAGACCTGCAGGCCCTGCTCCTACAATGACTACGTCAAATTCCATCGATTCGCGTTCCATAAGATCTCCCAGTGTGATTATATTTATATTTAAATTTCTATTTTAACAGTCTATACTAAATTTCAAACGAGCGTTTGATATTCAAACAAGTGTTTGATAGTATCCTACAACAGATGTCCAAACAATACACTGTTATAAGCATTTATTTAGATTGTATCCTAGTTTAAAAGTTTTCACTAAGATTACGTTGACGCTTACGTAAACCCTAGGTATCTTTTAACTATGATTATAAATTAACAAACCTTTTCAGAGGCTATGATGAAAGTACTAGTTCCGATAAAACGAGTTATTGACTACAACGTCAAAGTTAGAGTAAAACCTGATCATTCAGATGTAGATCTTACCAATACAAAAATGGCTATAAACCCTTTTTGTGAAATTGCCGTTGAAGAAGCTGTTCGTTTAAAAGAAGCAGGCATCGCAACAGAAATAATTGCAGTTTCTATTGGTAACAAGTCTTGCCAAGAGCAATTACGTACCGCATTAGCTTTAGGTGCAGACCGTGCCATACAAATTGACACTGATGAAAGTTTAGATGCACTAAATATTGCTAAGTTATTACAAAAAGTTGTTGAAGAAGAACAACCGCAACTTGTTATTTTAGGAAAACAGTCTATTGACAGTGATAATAATCAAACAGGTCAAATGCTCGCTGCATTAACAGGTATGCCACAAGGCACTTTTGCTTCTGTTGTAAAAATTGAAGGCGATAAAGTTAATGTTACTCGTGAAGTAGATGGTGGTTTACAAACTGTTGCGCTTACCTTACCAGCTATTGTTACAACTGATTTACGCTTGAATGAGCCTCGCTACGCTTCATTACCTAACATTATGAAAGCTAAACGTAAGCCATTAGTGGTAAAACCCGCGGTAGATTTTGACGTTGATTTAACAGCTCGTACTAAATTATTAAAAGTAACTCCACCTGCAGAGCGTAAAGCTGGAATAGTGGTAGAAAGTATTGATGAATTAGTTGAAAAATTAAAGAATGAAGCCAAGGTGATCTCATGAGTATTTTAGTAATTGCTGAACACGACAACAGCTTGTTAAAAGCTGAGACACTAAAAACAGTAAACGCCGCACAAAAAATTGGTGGAGATATAACATTATTGGTCACTGGTTTTAATTGCCAAAGTGTTGTCGATGCTGCATCAAAGGTAAATGGCGTAAGCAAAGTACTAGTTTGTGATAATGCTGTTTATGAACATCAACTTGCTGAAAATGTGAGTTTATTAGTGACTGACTTAGCCGCTGACTATGAACATATATTAGCTACAGCCTTAACTACTGGCAAAAATTTTATGCCAAGAGTTGCTGCGTTATTAGATGTTGCACAAATTTCTGACATTATTGACGTTGAAAGTAGTGATACTTTTGTTCGTCCTATCTATGCAGGTAACGCTATCGCAACAGTACAAAGCTTAGATAACAAAAAAGTTATTACGGTACGTACTACCGGCTTTGATGCCGTTGCTACAGACGGTAATGCCGAGATAGTTATCTTAGACACTGTAACTGATGCGGGTATTTCAAGTCATGTAAGTGACGAACTAACGGTATCTGAACGCCCCGATTTAGGCGCAGCAAGCGTTATTATTTCTGGTGGTCGCGGTATGCAAAATGGCGATAACTTTAAGTTGCTTGATGGTATTGCCGATAAACTTGGTGCTGCTATTGGCGCATCACGTGCTGCTGTTGATGCCGGCTTTGTTCCTAATGATATGCAAGTTGGACAAACAGGTAAAATTGTTGCACCAGATTTATATATCGCAGTAGGTATTAGTGGTGCAATTCAGCATTTAGCTGGTATGAAAGATTCAAAAGTTATTGTAGCTATCAATAAAGATCCTGAAGCGCCAATTTTTCAAGTTGCAGATTACGGCATTGTTGCTGATTTATTTGATGCCTTACCAGAGTTGCAAAGTAAATTATAACTCAAACATCTATCGTTACTTTCGAGAAGTCCTTTAAATAGTACTAAGCACAAAGTAATATTGATATAATAAAACCACGCTTATGAGAATAAGTCGTGGTTTTATTTTATCTCCAATTTGTTTAACTAATTTAATGATTAATGGTATTGAGTGATATATGAAAAATAGTTTATCTAGTTTAAGTGATTTAGCCAGTGCTTTTGGTAGAGAACCTGTAAACCGTGATAATGCGTCAACAAAAAGTGATGAGTCACTAGTCTATTCCACAGACAGTGGTCGCATTAGCCAGAAAAAAGAGAAAAGCGTAGCGCCAAGTGATGGGTTTGCACGAGTTCGACGCGAAACCAAAGGGCGGAAAGGTAAAGGTGTTGTTGTTATCAGTGGTCTAGGGCTAGATAAGAAAGCGTTAAAAGAGTTAGCAAAGAAACTAAAAAAAACCTGCGGTAGTGGTGGCTCAGTTATCGATGAAACCATAGAGGTTCAAGGTGACAAGCGCGACGTAATACAACAAGTGTTAGAAAATGCTGGTTTTAAAGTTAAATTTACTGGTGGTTAACTTATCCATATACTTTAGCCTATTTAAAATATAGCAAGCGACACAGCTCACTATATTTTAATTGCGAATAAACTAAATCAGGTAACTTTTTCTACCCGATAAGGCATGAGATAAGGTATTACCATCAACGTACTCTAATTCACCACCGACAGGTACTCCATGTGCAATTCTAGAGATATTAACGTGATGCTGCTGAGCCAGTTCAGCGATAAAGTGTGCAGTAGCCTCCCCTTCCACTGTCGGATTAGTGGCTAAGATGACCTCACTAAATTGACCAGAGACAAATTGTCTAGCTAAAATATCTAAACCTAAATCATCGGGACCTATACCATCGATAGGTGATAAATGCCCCATCAGAACAAAATACCGACCAGAAAACTCACCGGTTTGCTCAATAGCAATAACATCACCTGGCGATTCAACGATACACAAGGTAGTCGCAATTTTTCGTTTAGGCGATTGACAAATTTCACATAACGCTTCTTCAGTAAAATTCCGGCATTGTTGGCAGTGACCAATATCAGTCATAGCTTTTGCTAATGTATGAGCGAGTTTACTACCACCGCGTCGGTTACGTTCGAGTAACTGGAATGCCATACGTTGTGCCGATTTTGCCCCGACCCCAGGTAAGCACTTTAATGAATCAATTAACTCTTGGACAAGTGGACTAAATTTCATATATAACCGTTTAATTTAAAAATTTAATACGTGAATTTAAATAATTTGTTCACAAAAAAACAAAATTAATAACTCACCGCTCTTTAATGACTAATTTTAATCAACTTAACCAATAAATAGTAGTCGCTGATAGAAAGTATTTATTAAAAGCAAAGAATAATTTTCTCTATTTACTCACTTAAGCTAACGACAATTATTTTGATTAAATATTAATCAGGCTAAACTAATTTTACTAAAAATTAAACGGCTCGATTTTATCAACCATCAGCTAAGCCTGCTGAGAAAGAAATAAGTTTGAAGATTAAATACTTTACTCTGACCAATTTTACTGACACAACATATTTTTCGTTACTGGATAATTATCAAATAAATACTTAAAGCTACTATTTTTTTGACTTTATTAATCCTGCTTCTCTGCGCTCTTTGAGTCTGGGATTATCATTATTAACAAAGAATAATAGGATGAAGGATAATGTAATACTAATGATGATTCAACCTGTAAACATCTTTGGTTTATTCCAAGACTCATATAGTACTCTCGACATAGAGTCAAAGGGACAATACTACAACATGTTAAACAAGGTGTTATGACCCAACCCCTTGATTAAAATATAATTGTTATCCTATAACATATATGAATCAAGCCAATCATATCCTTGTCTAGCCATAAGATGTTTGAATTGTTTATTACTAGTAATTTTAGATAATCTACCTTGCTGTTCTTCTTTTATTAAAAAAATACGGTCCACCTAGTCCTCCTAGTTTAAGAATTCTGATAGAATTTATCCTTGCTCACGTATTTGTCAGTTCATTGACAAACAACACTTAAATATCGATTATTTTTAAACTCTACAATAGCTCTATTTTAAAACATAGGTAGAATCGCTTTTTTAAGCCCTAATTCACCAAGTTCTTATTTAGAACTTTCAAGCGATCATTTAAGTAATACTAGATAATAGCTATCCTCTTTAAATTTATCGTCTCAAACTAAGGATAAAAAAAGTATCCTTGGTATAAATAACTAACAGAATAAAACAATAATTAAATTATACAAAAGCTAAACCTATTGACTAGTTGCAAGAGATTTCAACATAGGAATAACCTACATTAGCTATAAAAAAACAAAATAAATCAATCATTAAGAATGACTATGTAGTTCTAAATGATACATCATTATTTTATCTATATCCGTACCCTTTTGTAGAAGCATGGTAACTCTATAATCACATGTATAATGTTGGATTATGAAAATGGTTGACCTAACTATTATAAAGCACTAACCTAGTTGGAAGCGCTTCCAATTACATTTAAAAATATCCTAATTTTTTATCAAGATTTTTATAAGCGCTTTCAAATGAAAACTATATAAAGATAACTGCCAATTTAATCGGCTTAAGAAATAGGTATATCGTAAATGACTGTTAAACTTACTCTACCCACTCAATCTAAAATGCTATCAAAAGATTTTGTTTATGGTGTGGCAACCGCTTCATTTCAAATTGAAGGTGGTACAAAATCAAGACTTCCATGTATTTGGGATACTTTTTGCGATATACCAAATAAAATCGCGGATGGGTCACATGGTGAAATAGCTTGTGATCATTTCAATCTTTGGCAAGACGATTTAGAATTAATTGAATCACTGGGTGTTGATGCATATAGACTCTCTATTTCTTGGCCACGAGTAATCACAAAGTCAGGTGAATTAAACCTAGAAGGTGTTGCTTACTATTTGAATATTTTAGATATTTTAATTTCTAAAAATATTAAAGCATTTGTTACACTTTATCACTGGGATTTACCACAGCACCTTGAAGACCAAGGTGGCTGGTTAAATAGAGATACTGCATATAAATTTAGAGATTATGCGCATTTAATTTCACAGGCCCTTGGTAACCGTGTTTATTCTTATGCAACACTTAATGAACCTTTTTGCAGTGCCTTTTTAGGTTATGAAGTGGGTGTTCATGCACCGGGTATTGTCGGTAAAGAATTTGGTAAAAAAGCAGCACATCACTTGTTACTTGCTCATGGTTTAGCAATGGAAGTATTAGCAAAAAATAGTCCTAATACCCTAAATGGTATAGTACTAAATTTTACCCCTTGTTATCCTGAATCAGACTCATTAATCGATATAAGTGCTGCCGCTTTTGCCGATGACTATTTTAATCAATGGTATATAAAACCTGTGTTAGACGGCGAATACCCAGAGATGATGTCGCAGCTACCTACTGAACATCATCCTGAAATACATGAAGGTGACATGGCAATAATTGCTCACCCTATGGACTTCTTAGGTGTTAATTTCTATAGCCGAGCAATTTATCGGGGAGATGAAGAGGAGAATTTTATACAAATAGATGCTCCTGAGCCACGAACAGATATGGGTTGGGAAATATACCCTAAAGCCTTCGCTGAATTATTAGTTACCCTTAATGATAAATACACACTACCACCGATATATATTACTGAAAATGGTGCCGCAATGGCAGATAAAATGGTAGGTGGTGTCATAAATGATCTAGATAGAGTAGATTATTATCAACAGCACTTAAATGCTGTAAATGATGCGGTTGAACTTGGTGTTCAAGTTCATGGCTATTTTGCATGGAGTTTAATGGACAACTTTGAATGGGCTGAAGGGTATTTAAAGCGCTTTGGTATTGTTTATGTAGATTACGATACTCAAGTACGAACAATTAAAGCCAGCGGACATGCCTATAAAGCCTTAATAACAAATAGATGAATTAAGTATTGAAGTAAAGTTTTAAGGACGTAAATAACTATAAAGTTCTTTATGAAAGAAGTAACCTAGGCTAAGAGTTGATACTTTAATTCAACGTACAGTAACATTAGAAACTACTTAATAATTCTCAAAATCTTTGTAATAAGTAAGCCTATTCGCCTTTAAAAATTAGAGAGATAATATTTTAATGATCAGTATAAGAGAAAAAATTGCTTATGGTTTAGGTGATACTGCCAGTAACATCATATTTCAAACAGTTATGATGTTCTTGTTACTATTTTATACTGATGTCGTTGGCTTATCTCCTGGAGTGGTTGGCACTATGTTTCTCCTAGTGCGACTAATCGATGCGGTTACCGATCCTATCATGGGTAATATCGCTGATAAGACCCGAACTAAGTGGGGACAGTTCCGCCCTTACCTGCTCTGGTTAGCCTTACCTTTTGCATTAATTAGTATATTGGCCTTCACCACACCTGATTTAACAGGCAATAACAAAATTATTTACGCTTTTGTTACTTACATCCTACTAATGATAGCGTACACAGCAATTAACATTCCATATTGTGGTTTAGGTGGTGTAATAACAGCGGATGCAAAGGAGCGTGTAACAGTACAATCCTATCGTTTTGTTTTTGGTATGTTAGGTGGTGTTATTGTAGCAGCAGCAACTATGCCAATGGTGCAGTGGCTTGGCGAGGGTGATACAGCAAAAGGTTATCAGTTAACAATGGTGGCAATGAGTAGTTTGGGCGTAGTATTGTTTTTACTGTGTTTCTTAGGGACCAAAGAGCGAGTAAAACCACCAGAGAACCAACAATCGTCAATGAAAGATAATCTGCAATCACTTTGGAAAAATGATCAATGGCGTATTTTATGCGTTGCCTCATTCTATTTACTCTCTGGGCAAGTATTACGTCTTACACTTGCTGTTTATTACGTGAAGTATTTTCTTGGTCGTGAAGACTTGATTACGTCATTTTTAACCTTGGGTGTAGTAGCCAGTATGATAGGTTGTGCTGTTGCACAACCTCTTGCTAAACGTGTTTGTAAAATAAAGGCTTATATAGCGTTGCAAATTTTATCCGCCGTTATATGCCTATTTAGTTTTCTTATTTCTCCCGATCAAATTATTCTCGCATTTGTTGCTTTTATTGCCTGGAAATTTTTCCTTGATATGGCATCGCCATTACTTTGGGCAAAAATGGCAGACACCATTGATTATGGGCACGAAAAAACAGGTATAAGAGTAACAGGCTTGGTTTATTCCGGAGTAATATTTTTTATAAAATTGGGTATAGCAATTGGTGGTGCACTTGCTGGGTGGCTCTTAACATTTTACGGTTACCAAGCTGATACAGAACAAAGTGATACGACGAAACAGGGCTTATTATTATCTTTTACTGTTTTACCTGCATTAGGTTCGTTTGCTGTAGCATGGGTAATGCGAAAATACACCTTAACAGAACAGAAAGTGGTTAACATTCAAGCAAAATTGAAGCTGAACTAAACTCTTAATTACTAGTATGTCATATTACAATTGGCATAGTAAAAAAGCAGCAATAGAGTTTTGCTCAGTAAAAACGAATCCACTTACTAATAACAATAATAGAAAAATAAATACATTTAAACGAGAAGTAACATAAGATGAAAAACTCACATGAAACTCAAGTAATTAATCTAGTTGCTGATATTGGTGGTACTAATATTAGGTTAGCAATTACTGATAATAACAATAATATCAGTGAAATTGAAACATACCAGTGCCAGCTTTATCCACATTTAAGTAATGTCATTCATCAATATTTAACTGATAAAAATTTGCTTCATGTAAAAGTAAATGCGTGTTTAGCCATAGCTTGCCCTGTTGATACCGATGCAATATCGATGACAAACTTGCCATGGAAATTTTCACAAAAACAGCTAAAAGAAGAGCTGAAGCTAAATAGCTTAACGTTAATAAATGATTACACTGCAATAGCAATGGCTATTCCGCTATTAACTGATGAGCAAAAAGTAAAAATTGGCGGCGGTGCACCGGCACTAAACCAACCCATTGCAGTATGTGGTCCAGGAACTGGCTTGGGTGTTGCTAACTTGGAAAATATCGATGGTCACTGGCATTGTCTTGGAGGCGAAGGTGGTCATATCGATTTTGCACCTGTAGATGAACTTGATATACAAATATTTCAGCAGTTAAAAAAAACTAAAAAAAGAATATCATATGAACAGCTTCTTTCTGGTTATGGTTTAGAACAAACATACCAAGCATTACTGGTGATTAATAATCAACAAAAAAACGATGTTGAAACCACGGAGCCATCAATTAAGTTATCAGCTAAAGATATCAGCACTAAAGCATTAGCGGGTAGCTGTAAAATATGCCAACAGGCTTTATCACAGTTTTGTAAAGTTTTAGGGAGCTTTGCTGGTAATTTAGCATTAACTACAGGCTCTATTGGTGGTGTATACATCGCTGGAGGTATAGTACCAAGGTTTGTTGATTATTTAAAAAACAGTGAGTTTAGGGAAAGGTTTGAAACTAAAGGGCGTATGTCACATTTAAACGAACAAACGCCGACATATATCATAACAGAAAGTCAACCAG
>CAJWZC010000024.1 GCA_913049915.1 uncultured Colwellia sp. | reverse complement strand
CTTGGACACTTCCAGCTAACCGCGCGATAGCAGTGAATGCCGATGTTGAATACACCCTAGTACAATGTGATGTCGAAGGTAATAAGCAACGATTAGTTATTGCTTCTGATCTTGTTACTCCATGTATGGACCGCTTTGGTTTAGATCAATACCACGCATTAGGCTTCTGTAAAGGTAGTGAATTAGAATTAGTACAATGTCAGCATCCATTCTATGACTTTACTGTGCCAGTTATTTTAGGTGAGCATGTTACGACTGATTCAGGTACAGGCTGTGTACATACTGCACCAGGTCATGGTGTAGAAGATTTTGTTGTTGGTAAACTATATGACTTAGAAGTGGCTAACCCTGTTGGTGCTAACGGCGTTTATCTTGAAGATACCCCGTTACTTGCCGGACAACATGTATTTAAAGCTAATGCTAGTGTGGTTGAGTTATTAAAAGAAAATGGTGCTTTAGTACATCATCACGCTTTAGATCACTCTTACCCGCATTGTTGGAGACATAAAACACCACTAATTTTCCGCGCTACGCCGCAGTGGTTTATCAGTATGGATAAAAAAGGTTTACGTCAAGATTCATTAAACGAAATTGAAAAAACACAATGGATCCCAGATTGGGGTCAACGTCGTATTGAATCTATGGTTGAAGGTCGTCCTGATTGGTGTATTTCACGTCAACGTACGTGGGGTGTGCCTATGGCATTATTTATTCATCAAGATTCGGGTGCATTACATCCTCGCAGTATTGAGCTTATCGAAGAAGTTGCGCTTCTTGTTGAAAAATCAGGTATTCAAGCGTGGTTTGATTTAGAGCCAAGCGAGCTAATTGGTGATGATGCTAAAGAATACATTAAAGTACCTGATACCTTAGATGTATGGTTTGATTCAGGTACTACCCATGAATCAGTTATCAAGGCACGCGAAGAATTTGACGATATTGCCGATTTATACCTTGAAGGCTCAGATCAACATCGTGGTTGGTTTATGTCATCAATGATTTCATCGGTTGCGATGAATGGTAAAGCGCCATATAAGCAAGTGCTTACCCACGGTTTTGTGGTTGACGCTAAAGGTCACAAAATGTCTAAGTCGTTAGGTAATGTTATTACGCCAAAAGAAATTACTAACAACTTAGGCGCTGATATTTTACGTTTGTGGACTGCTTCAGTAAATTACACGCAAGAAATAACTGCGGGTGATGAGATATTCAAACGCCAAGCCGACGCTTATCGTCGTATTCGTAATACGTCACGTTTCTTATTATCTAACTTAACTGGTTTTGAACCAGCTAGCCATATGGTTGCTGTTGAAGATATGGTTGCGCTTGATCGCTGGGTTATCGATAAAGCGGCTCGTTTACAAGAAGAAATTATCAACGCATATGATGAATATGAATTTCATGTAGTTGTACATAAGTTAATGAACTTTTGTACTAACGAGCTTGGCGGTTTCTATCTTGATATTATCAAAGACAGACAATACACAGCTAAGAGCGATTCAAATGCACGTCGTTCATGCCAGACAGCTATGTACTTAATTGCGGAAGCAATGACTGCATGGATGGCACCAATCTTATCATTTACTGCACAAGAAATCTGGGAAGCACTGCCTTTACCTGTAAACGGTGAACGTGATGAGTTTGTTTTCACAGGTGTTTGGTTTGATGGCTTAACTAAGCAAGAAAGTAAACAGGAAAGTAAGCAAGACGAAAGTGCTGATTCATCAGATGAGCTTGGTAATGAATACTGGACTGAATTACTCAGCGTTCGTGGTGAAGTAAACAAAGCTTTAGAACAAGCAAGAAAAGATAAGTCTGTAGGTAAAGCATTAGAAGCACAGGTTACTTTGTTCGCAACTGCTGATCTAGCCGTTAAATTAGCTAAATTAGGCGATGAGCTTCGCTTTGTGTTAATTACCTCTAAAGCGACCATTGAAACAGTAATAACCGCACCAGAAAATGCCCTTGATACTGAAGTTGAAGGTTTATGGTTATCAGTAGCTCCGGCAGAAGGCATTAAGTGTGAGCGTTGTTGGCATGTCACTACAGACATTGGGACAAGCGAAGTACATCCAACGCTATGTGGTCGTTGTATCACTAATATTGATGGTGAAGGTGAAACAAGACAGTTTGCTTAATTTGAACTGTTAGATTCCATTAAAAGTTACTTAAGTTAATTATTAAAGTTAAGTAACATATCGGGCTATTATCTACTTTTTATAATTTATTAATAAGAAGACGGTAATAGCCTATTTAGTTGTGACACATAATTAATACACTTAATCATGCAATAAGAGATCACTACCATTGAAAAAATTATTTAATGAAACAGGCTTACGTTGGTTATGGTTAACTTTACTTTTATTAGTGATCGATCAAGTAACCAAACATTGGGTTGCAGGTACATTCGACTATAAAGAATCTTTATACGTGTTGCCATTCTTCAACCTTTTTTATATTCATAACGAGGGTGCTGCTTTTAGCTTTTTAGCTGATCAAGGTGGTTGGCAGCGTTGGTTTTTTACGGCTATAGCCAGTGTTGCCAGTATTGTTTTTCTCGTTTGGATGGCAAAAACGCCAAAGCAGCAGCGCTTATTAAGTATTGCCTTTGCATTAATTTTAAGTGGTGCCGTAGGTAACTTAATCGATAGAGCGTTATTTGGTTATGTTATCGATTTTCTTGATTTTCATTGGGCTGGTTATCACTTTGCTGCTTTTAATATAGCTGACTCCGCTATTTTTATTGGTGCAGCATTAATGATTTTTGAATCCTTCACGAATAAAGAAGATGATAAAGATAGTGGTAAAGATGCTAGCCAAGCAAGTCACAACAAACAAGAAGAAAAAAATAATAAAACAAATAAGGTAGAGATGTAAAATGACCGATTCAACGCACATACAGATTCAAAGTGATTCAAGCATTCTTGTTCATATAACAATGAAGTTAAGTGATGGCTCGGCTGCTGATAGTACTAAAGTAAATAATAAACCAGCAAAAATAATCATGGGCGATAATAGTATTTCACCTGCTTTTGAAGCTGAGCTAATTGGTATGAACAAAGGTGATGTAAGAGAATTTACCCTTGAAGCAAAAGATTCCTTTGGTGAGACTAATCCAGACAATATTCATTATATGGGGCTTGATAAGTTTTCTGCTGAAGCACCAGCAGAAATAGGTAATATTATTACTTTTTCTCAACCCGGTGGTGAGTTACCAGGCATGATTAAAGAAATTAATGGTGACTCTGTTACGATCGATTTTAATCACCCGCTTGCAGGCCAAACAGTGACATTTGTGATTGATTTAGTTGACATTATTTAAATTAATTCGGGTCACGATTATTTTAAATATTATTTCGTGACTATTTACAATACTTAGGGATGTCATCACCATGGTGTATTAATCTCGGATCCAGTCTCTAAAAGTGATGGTTCAGGATAACGTGCGTCCGACATTGTCTTCTAAGTAACATAAATGTAATTCGTTGAATTTTTAATAACGATTTAGGTTTAAGTTACTTGTATATGGCTGGGCCGTAGCCGCTATTTTGTTAATAAGTGTTATCCATATCTCGTCTGATTAACATACTGCGGAGGTGACGGTCTGTATGCTATAAGTACTGGATCTCCGATCAGACAGTCCGGAGATGACGTTTACAGCAAGCTCCTGAGTTAATTACATAGGCTGTATTTTAAAGAATATTGTAAAATCTCAACCTACTCTGTCCAACTTTATATAGGTAAGTAAATATAGTGAATTATTTAGCTCTTGATGCCTCAACTGAAGCATGCTCTGTAGCGCTGCAAGTTAACGGCAAAACATTTTCTCGATACGCGCTTTGCCCACAGTCGCATAGTTTACATCTACTACCGATGATCGATGCTGTACTTAATGAGGCAGGAATAAAACTAGCCAAACTTGATGGACTTATTTTTGGCCAAGGACCTGGCAGTTTTACTGGTGTTCGCATTGGTGTTGGTGTGGCTCAAGGGTTAGCTTTTTCGGCTAACTTACCTGTTGTCGGTGTTTCAAGCTTACAGGCTATGGCACAATTAGCTTATATCAAATATGGTCAGAAACAAGTTGTTGCGGCAATAGATGCCCGCATGTCTGAAGTTTATAATGGCTATTTTATCCTTGATAAAAATAATATTATGCAAGCACAACAAGCCGAAGCGGTTACACCACCAGAGAAGCTAACAGAGCATCTCTCATCAGTAGTTACTGGCTCTTTCTATGCTGTTGGTACAGGTTGGGATGCGTACTCTGAAAAACTAGGTGAACAGCTATTTTCGTTGAAAATTAATGAAGGCAGCCCTGCTGTGTTATTTCCTACAGCACAAGCTATGTTGAGTATTGGTAAAGTAAAATTAGAGCAAGGGCAGGGTGTATCAGCTGAAGATGCTCAGCCAGTATATGTTAGAGATACTGTTTCTTGGAAAAAGCTTCCAGGTAAATAAAATAAGACTCTTAATTGGTCTCGGGTGTAGGAGAAAACTCTGACAGTATGTTCTGATCAGAAAATTCTGGAACAAAATTATGGTAGCATATTATGACGAGTAGCCCGCAAAATTCTAAATCGAGCTTTTGGCAAAAATATCAATTATATTTCCTCTTACTGGCAGCTATTGTCATCAGACAAATTCCTATTATTTCTATCCCGCTGAATTGGTTAGAAACATACTTTCATGAAATAAGTCATGGTATTGCTGCATTGCTTACCGGTGGTGAAATCATCAATATTCAACTGTTTGCTACAGGCGCCGGGCTATGTACTACCCAAGGTGGTTTAAGCTTCTTTATTACCTTCTTTGGTTATGCAGGAGCAACCATTTGGGGTTGGCTACTATTCAAGTTAGCGAATAGTCATCAACGTACCGCACAAATCTTCTCTGGTGTGATGATCATTTTACTACTAGCTTCTATCGTCTTATGGGCGAGAGACTTACTGACTATGATTATTATCGGGAGCTTAGCGATAATGTTTGTGTTCACCGTAAAAATGCGTCGCTTATATTATCTACAGTTATTGTTAAAGTTTTTTGGTTTAAGTATTTTATTAAATAGTTTGTTTAGTCCAACGTACTTATTTGATGGTCGTGATTTAGGTGATGGCGCAGCTTTAGCTTCAATGACCATGATTCCTGAGTTAGTTTGGGTATTATTATGGTGCGTATTAGCGATTTTTGCGCTGTATTCTTTAATTAAAACTAATAAAAAAACTCATGTTTAAATCAAGGGGCACTCCTCAACTTGCTGTTTTAAATGGGTATTATTAAAGGACTCACTCAGAGGTATGTTCCTGTGGCAGATAACAAAGAAATTGAAGAGCTTAGCTATCAACTCGCTGATTTAACACTGGCTGCAGTCGCTTGTGGGAATAAACATCATCAACCAGTGCTATGCTTACATGGCTATTTAGATAATGCCGCGAGCTTTCTACCCTTGATGCAGCAAATGATGCAGAAAAGTGATCTATTGCTTAATAGACGTATTATTGCGTTAGATTGGCCTGGACACGGCTATTCAGACCATCGAAGTGTAGGTGCTCATTATCACTTTTTTGATTATGTGAGTGATTTAGTCGCGCTATTTGAGCTAAATAATTGGCAAAAAATTGATATTGTTGCTCATTCAATGGGCGCAATGATAGCTAGTGCATTTGCCGCCGCTTTTCCTGAAAAAGTGAAGTCATTGACGTTAATTGATTCCTTTGGTTTTATTTGTGCACAGCCAGAGCAAACAACTAATCAGTTACGAAAAGGCATATTGAGCCGAGTAAAGACAGTAAAATCTAGTCGTTCTTTTACTGAAGAAACTGCAGTTAAAGCACGACTAAATGTCTCTGACTTAAAGTATAAACACGCTAAGTTAATTGTACAAAGGTCTTTGATAGAGGTTGAGTCTTCATTAAGTGACAAAGTTTCTGTAAATGACAGTAATACTTTATATCGTTGGCGTTCAGATCCACGTTTACGTACTCTATCCCCGTATAGATTAAGCTTAGCGCAAGCACAACAGTTGTTTAGTGACATTAAATGCCCCTTACAATTAATATATGGTGATGAAGGCATGGCAATGGTTACAAAAGGATTAGAACATTTCTCTTCACGTGTTAATAACCTAACAACGACCAAGTTAACAGGAGGTCATCATGTTCATATGGAAAAAACGAAGGAATTATCCCCTTTACTTAGTCATTTCTTCAGTAAAATTCAAACAAGCGTTTAAATTTGTGGCGTATTGCTAAAAAATTTGATAAAACTGTATCATTGAAATATGAATTGCTGCAAATAAAATGATTATTAAAATAAATAGCAGCATAATTACCTATTGAGGAAAGTCGTTGTGGAAAAAATTTGGTTAGAGAAAAGTTATCCTAGTGATGTACCGTTTGAAATTGATGCAGATAAATATCCATCTATTGTGGCCATGTTCACAAAATATTCTACAAAGTTTGGTGATAAAACTGCTTTTATTAATATGGGCGCTTCAATTACTTATGAAGAGCTATCCGTTCAAGCGACCGCTTTTGCTGCATATTTACAACAAGACTTAGGTTTGGAGCGAGGCGATAAGTTCGCTATCATGGTACCCAACTGTTTACAGTATCCAATCGCTTTATTTGGCGCTTTATTAGCAGGACTTACTGTTGTAAACGTGAACCCTTTGTACACAGCCCGTGAACTTGAGCACCAATTAAAAGATTCTGACGCCAAAGCAATGCTGATTATAGAGAACTTTGCGCAAACCCTCGAAAAAGTAATCGATAAAACAGCAGTCAAACATGTAATCATGACCTCACTAGGTGATCGCTTGGGCTTAGTAAAAGGTACCGTAGTAAACTGTGTAATTAAGTACGTTAAAAAAATGGTGCCTGCATTCAATCTTCCTCAGGCAGTACGTTTTAATACGGCTTTATCACGTGGTTTAGTACTTAAACTAATACCGGTAGAACTGTGCGGCGATGATTTAGCCTTTTTACAATATACCGGCGGAACAACAGGTTTATCTAAAGGAGCAATGTTAACCCACCGAAATATGGTAGCAAACTTACAACAAGCTAAAGCGGCAATATTTCCAATGTTAGAAGAAGGTCAAGAGATTGTTGTTACGGCCTTACCGCTTTATCATATTTTTGCTTTGACGGCTAATTGCTTAACATTTTTTACCATGGGTGGTACCAATTTATTAATTACCAATCCAAGAGATATGCCAAACTTTGTTAAAGAATTATCAAAATATCCATTTACTGCTATTACGGGGGTAAATACTTTATTTAATGGTTTATTGAATACCCCAGGTTTTAGCGACCTTAACTTTAGTACCCTTAAAATGTCGCTTGGCGGCGGAATGGCAGTGCAACGACCAGTAGCTGAACGCTGGCAAGCTATTACAGGTACCCGTTTGTTAGAAGGTTATGGCTTAACTGAATGTGCACCTTTAGTAACGATAAGCCCTTATAATCTTAAAGCTTATGACGGTAGTATAGGTCTTCCTGCCGCTTCAACTGATATCAAAATTATGCGAGAGGATGGTAGTGAAGCGGATATTGGCGAGTCAGGGGAAATGTGTGTCAAAGGTCCTCAGGTGATGTTGGGTTATTACAATTGCGTGGAAGCGACCGCTGAAGTATTAAAAGATGGCTGGTTTGCTACGGGCGATATAGCCATGATGGATGAGAGAGGTTTTTTCACTATTGTTGATCGTAAAAAAGACATGATTATCGTTTCTGGCTTTAATGTTTACCCTAATGAAATTGAAGAAGTACTTGCTATGCATGAAGGGGTGTTAGAATCTGCTGCTATTGGTATACCTCACGAAGTATCAGGTGAGGTAGTCAAAATCTTTGTAGTAAAAAAATCGGATGATTTAGATGAAGAGACACTTATAAAGCATTGCCGTGACAACTTAACTAATTATAAAGTCCCCAAATTAGTTGAGTTTAAAAAAGAATTACCTAAAACTAATGTAGGTAAAATTTTAAGAAGGGAGCTTCGTTAAGTTGTTAATAGCAAAATGGATATTATTTGGCTAACGAATTCATATCAATCAATCAATCTATTAGGTAGGCTGTAATAGGTTGCCTTTTTTATTAGTGATTTTGGTGTGTAAAATTATTTATTATTGCGCTTTTAACGTTTGCCCATTTACTGCCATACTATCATCAGACATTAAATAAACATATAGAGGCATAATATTTTCAGGACTAGCGAGCACGTCTTTATTTTCAGCTGGGAAGGCGCACGAACGCATATTGGTATTTGTTGCGCCTGGGTTTATCGCGTTAGTACGTAAAGTTGATTCTTCATACTCATCGGCAATAACCTGCATCATGCCTTCAGTAGCGAATTTAGAGATACTATATTGGCCCCAGTAGGCTCGACCTTGACTACCAACACCGGACGAAGTAAATACTAAAGAAGCATTAGGTGCTAACAATAATGTTGGTATTAATGTTTGAGCTATTAAACATTGTGCAGTTACGTTAACTTTCATCACATCATTAAATACTTGCTCATGCATTTGAGTGAACGGCGTTAGTTCACCTAAAATAGAGGCATTAAGTAATACACCATCAAGTTTGCCGAATTGACTGGCAATAGTCGAAGACATATCAATATAGTTTTGTTTAGTCGCGCCTTTTAAATCAAGAGGAATAATCGCCGGCTCTGCTTGCCCTAAAGCAACAATCTCATCATACACAGCTTCAAGTTTACCAACTGTTTTACCTAATAGAATTACGGTAGCGCCAAGTTGCGCATAAGTTAATGCGGCCCTACGGCCTATACCAGCACCAGCGCCAGTAACTAAAATTGTCTTATTGGTTAAACAGGCGTCTTTTATTGAATAATTAAACATCTTAGGATCTTATATGCTGTGAGTGAGAAAATTACTTGTCTATTCTACGCGTAGACATTTTCATTGACGAGAAAAATTTTCTTTTGGTTACTAAATAGAACAAAAAAGTAAAAATCACTGGAACCTTACGACATCTTGGGGTAACTTTAACTGGTCTTACTAGTTATTCAAACATTAGTTTGAATTTTAGTTTAACTGTTGAAATAAAAATAACTTAAAAAAACACATAATAAATATTACGGCATTGGGGAATATAATATGAAAAAGCTAGCTCTCAGTCTTGCGATTATTAGCGCACTTGGTTTAAGTGCTTGTGATAGCGAAACTATCGAAGATGTACAAAAAGAAGTAGTAGAAAATGGAACTGCTGTAACTCCTCTAGCTCGAATTGTTTTTGATCCTGCTAATGGCGTTTTATCAGCACCCAATGATTTATTATTTTCGGGTAGCACTGATGGTACTTTAGCTATTCCAGTAGCTGACCCTACTAACTTTACTGATCCTACTGTAGCAATTAATGCCCTTGACGGTTGGTCTGTGAGTACACCTTTCGTTTTAGCCGTTAGTTTTCCAGAAGGCACTTCTTTTGATGCAGCATCCGTTGCAGATCCTGCTTCTGTTAAAATCTATGAAACCTTAATGGGTGGTGATGCTAGCGACCCTGAGTGTGCAATGCTAACGCGCGGTTTGGCATGTAAAGTAATGGGCGAATTAACTTTTGGTGTTGATTACGTTGCTCAAGCGCAAGGTGATAATATTGCAGTGATTCCATTAAAACCGTTTAAAGGTAAAACCGGTTATGTGGTGGCATTAACCAATAATCTTAAAGATAGTAATGGTAGGGCTGTTGCAGCTTCTATTACTTATGATTTAGTGCGTCAAGATATAGCGACTAATCCATTAGCGACTCCAAGTCAGTTATTATTGCAGGGACTAGTCAACAGTTATGAAGGCGTTATTGTTAACGCGGGTGCTGACAAAGATAGTCTTATTTATACCATGGCAATGACGACGCAATCAACGACTGATGCGTTAAGTGCTGTTAAAGGTATTATGGCTAGCGGTGTGCCAGCAATGGTGGCAAGTGCTATGTCAGGTGTTCCCGCTATCTCAATGTTAGATACGGGTTTAACTGTAGCTGATATTTTTGGAATTCCGGCTGGTACGCCGTCGCTATTTGGTGCAGCTAACTTTCTACAAGGTTCAATAACTTTACCTTATTATCTTGCTGTGCCAACAGAAGAAGACCCATATGCGCCTAGAACCGATTGGTGGAAAGCCTTATGTGATTCTGGTGCAATGCTTGCTGGTTTAGCGGCAATGAACCCTAGCGCTATTCCTCCTGACGCGATAAGCCCAACAGATGCCGCGTGTATGAATTTTGGTTTACGCGATTTAGGCATTGATACTGAGCGAAATATTACTAAGTTTAACCCAGTACCAGCGACAAGAACTATGATGTCGGTTGAAGTACAAATGACTACGCCTAATGTTGCTGTTGCTAATGCCGTGCGTGATGGCTTAGGTTTATCTGCGCTGGTAAAGCCTGAAAATGGTTGGCCAGTAGTTATATTACAACATGGCTTATCTGGTAATAAAGGTCAGATGTTAGCCATAACGGGCGCCTTATCTGTTTATGGTATAGCTTCGGCGGCCATTGATGCTCCTTTACATGGCTCACGTGGGTTTGATATTAATGGTGATGGTGATACTACCGGTGCTGAAGATATTAACGGCAGTGTTAATACCCTAGATTATATTAATTTATCAACCTTGTTAGCGGGTCGTGATAATTTCCGTCAAACCATTGCCGATATTTTAGGCTTACGATTAGGCTTAAACTTTATGGGTGCTGCAGATACTACCGGTACTCAGGTAGATTTAATGGTTGATACCAGTAATGTCCATTACTTTGGTATTTCATTGGGTGGTATTATGGGTATAAGTGCAACCGCCATGGCGAATACACCATTAGATCCACAAGTAGATGGGTTATTTAAAATGCAAACCTCATCACTATCGGTGCCTGGTTTGATGTTAGCTAACTTTGGTATAGAATCACCAGCATTCTCTGGCTTAGTTAAATCTAATCTAATTTATGGTAGTTCTGCTGATTTTCGAGCCGCAGTGGCAGCTAGTTTACCAGCTGATTTCACACAAGATCAGTTAACCGCTTTTTATAATGCTTTTTATGACAGTCTTCCTGCTGAAGGTAAAGCTGATTTAGATGCAACCTTTGCAAGCTTTACGTTTGCTGCACAAACCGTGACTGATACAGGTGACCCAATTAGCTACATTACTGATTTAGCCGCTACTGATACACCAGTAATGATTACTGAAGTAATTGGTAATGGCATTGACAACTTGCCTGATCAAGTAGTTATTAACACGACGCCAAATACACCTATGGGCGGTACTGAACCAGCCATTCGCTTATTGGAATTACCGAGTGTTTCAACGACTACCCAAGATGAAGCCGGTGTTTCTGGTGCTGTTAGGTTCTTGTTTGGTCATCACGGTTCATCACTTGATCCTAATGCATACGAAGGTTTTGCTCCAGACGCTATGATGACAGCAAGGGCTACCCAAGAAATGCAAAGTCAGCTAGTGACTTATATTTTAAGTATGGGACAGATTATTTCGGTAACAGACGAAGAACTCGTTCAATAGTTACTGTTCATAAAAATAGTTTAAATAGGCCCTCAGTTGAGGGCTTTTTTTTACTTAAATTTTTTAATCGTTAGCAACGATATTCAATAAAAAAATAGTGTAGAATTAGCGTAATTATTTTATCCACGTTTACCAATATATCCTTAGGAGTTACTTTGGAATTTTTATACGAATACGGTTTGTTTTTAGCGAAAGCTATTACTTTTGTTCTAGCTGTTATTGCCATCATTATTGCCATTGCTGGTGCAGCGACAAAACAGCAGCACAAAAAAGGTGAGCTTGATATCACTGACTTATCTGAACAGTTTAGTGAAACTGAAGAAGATATTATTCATGCCTTATTAACTAAGGAAGAATTTAAAGAAAAAGAAAAAGCCGATAAAAAACAAGCTAAAGCGCAAGCCAAAGCCGATAAGGCAAAAGTTAAAGCGGATAAGGCACAAGCCAATGCGACTAAAGATAACGAGGTATCTGCAGCTGATATAGCGAAAGAGCCAAGTAAGGCGCATGTATTTGTTATTGATTTTAACGGTAGCATTGATGCCAAAGAAGTCAGCTCTTTACGTGAAGAAGTTTCAGCTATACTGTCGGTGGCCAAACCTGAAGATGAAGTTTTTGTTCGTTTAGAAAGTGGCGGCGGTATGGTGCACGGTTATGGTTTAGCCTCATCACAACTTGACCGTATTCGTCAGCACAATATTCCTTTAACTGTATCAGTAGATAAAGTCGCTGCTAGCGGCGGTTATATGATGGCTTGTGTAGCCAACAATATTATATCAGCACCTTTTGCTATCTTAGGTTCTATTGGTGTTATTGCTCAAGTACCAAACTTTAATAAATTACTCAAGAAACATGATATTGATTTTGAACAATTTACTGCAGGCGAATTTAAACGGACAGTTACTATGTTTGGTGAAAATACCGAAAAGGGTAAAGAAAAGTTCATCGAAGAATTAGAAGAAACGCACGTTTTATTTAAAAACTTTGTTAGTGAGCGTAGACCAAGTTTAGATATGGCAAAAGTAGCAACCGGTGAGCATTGGTTTGGTACCACAGCTTTAACACTAGGACTAGTTGATAGTATTCAAACCAGTGACGATTATTTACAAGGCAAAAGTAAAAGTCATAAAGTTGTAGCGATTAAGTATGAAGTGAAAAAAGGCTTAGCTGAAAAGTTCTCTAAAGCAGCTTCATTGTCAGCTGAAAGCTTTTTAGGTAAGTTATTACAACGCAATAGTATCTTCCCAGGTTAGTCGTTAGCTTACTAATAAACGGAAATCGCTTTAACGCTTAAGCTAATTCAGTTGACATAAGTACTGCCGCTAATACAAAGAATATAAATATTAAAAAAGCCTTGCTGAGTAAACTCAACAAGGCTTTTTTGTTCTGTTATAGCTAGCTATTTTACTCGCTACTAATCATCTTTTAGGGGGTTAACATCGATCTCTTCAATGTTATGACCCGCTTGTGGATCCAGATACATTTCATTATCAAATTGATCTTCACTTTTGGCAACTACGATACTTACCATACTATCACCCGTGACATTTACCGCGGTACGTGTCATATCAAGTAATCGATCAACACCAATGATAAGCGCAATACCTTCAACAGGTAAGCCTACTTGCTCTAATACCATTGCCAACATAATTAAGCCAACGCCAGGCACACCTGCGGTACCTATAGAAGCAAGAGTTGCGGTAAGAACAACGGTTAAGTAGTCAGCTAGTGTTAAATCTTGGGTAAAAACTTGCGCTATAAATACAGTGGCCACACCTTGCATGATTGCTGTGCCATCCATATTAATAGTGGCACCCAATGGTACGGTAAATGAAGCAATAGAGTTTTTAACACCCATTTTCTTGGTTGCTGTTTCTAAAGTGACAGGAATGGTTGCATTAGAGCTAGCTGTAGAGAAAGCAAAAATTGTAGCATCGCGCATTTTCTTTAAAAATATTAATGGGTTTAAACCAGTAAATAACTTTAAAAGAACAGGGTAAGTAACTAACGCATGAAGTATAAGAACAAAGAATACTACTAAGAAATATTCAATTAAATTACCAAAGGTTGTTAGGGAAACGGTAGTAAACAACGTTGCTAATAGCGCAAATACACCATAAGGGGCAATATTCATCAATATTGTTACCAGACGCATGATCACTTCACTTAAGTCTTCGAACAATAAAGCAATACGTTCACCAGCTTTCCCTGAAAGCGCAATAGCAATACCAAAGAGTAAGGCAAACACTATCACTTGTAGCATATTTCCTTTAGCGAATGATTCAAAAGGATTGGTAGGGAACATTTGAATAATAACTTGTGCTAAAGAAGGTGCCTCTCTACCAGAAAAACTACTGTCAGCGACCATGTTTACCCCTTCACCTGGAGCAATAATTATCGCAATAAAAATTGCGAAACTAATCGCAATGGCGGTAGTCGCAAGGTATAACGCGACGGCTTTTCCACCAATACGGCCAAGCTTGCTGGTATCTTTTAATGAACATACACCACAAACTAGGGATACAAAAACTAATGGAACGACCAACATACGTAAACTAGCCATAAAAGCTTGGCCGATTACTTCTAAGATACCATCTACAAAAAAGCCTTTTAGAGAAAGCTCAAATAAATAGAGGTTGATAACTTTGTCTGAGCCATTGGGCATCAGCCACTGTAAAAATGTACCTAATAAAATACCTGTAACCATACCGATAACGATACGACTGGTTAAACTGGTTTTATTTGGCGTAGGGGACGTTGTTTTATCAATTGTCATAGGGTCTATGTTACTTCAGCTAGGTTGTAAGTTAAGTTGTAATTATTATACATATATTACACATCCGAGTTCAGCACTAAGGTTAGCAATAATTACCTAGATTAAAAACTACTTTATTTTAGCTATAGTTAGCATAGCCATAAGTAAAAACTGTTTAACAAGATAGGTGTTTGTAATTTATTTATAATAAGCAGTACCTTTTTGTTATTTATCAGTTAATATGAGTCATTAAGTATATCTAAAAAATGAAATTTGGGATCCCTTTATGCAGTTTATTCGACGTTTTAGTTTTACCATGTTATTGATGTCAATGATGACACTTCTAGCATGTGGTGGTGAAGGTGGTGATCTAACAGGTGGTGGTGAAAGTGGCGATATTGGGACAACTGATGACTTAGTCATATCGTTAGCCATATCAAACAGGATTATTACAGGGGAAGCACCTATAACAGTTATTGCCAAGCTATCAGGTTCTTCTGCTATATCAAATCAACTTATCACCTTCTCTTCAACACTTGGTGTCTTTTCTCCAGCTTTGGGTACAGCATTAACAGATCTAGAAGGTAGTGCTGAAATCACTTTAACCGCGGGCAGTGTTCGTGGTGCAGGTGAAATAACGGCGAGTTTATCAACAGGGCAAGAAGCTAAGATAGGTTTTACTACTCAAGGTGATGATATTAATGTTGTAGGTGATGTCAATATTTTGCTCACACTAGTGGATAGCGATGGTAATCCAACAGAAACAATCACCTCATCTAAATCAGGTAAGGTAATAGCTCAAATTAATGGAATTAGCTCTCCAGTGATAGTCACTTTTAATACTACAGTAGGTGATATCCCTATCCCAACAGCTATCACCAATGATATTCATCAAGCTAGTGTTGATATTTTAGCTAACGGTAGTTTAGGTGCGGGTACTATTACGGCTAGTATCGTTAGCGGAGAGACAGGGCAAGTTCTATTAGTTGTAGGCTCTTCATCTGTGACTATGGGTAGTGGCGCCCCTTTTATTGAAAATGTTGCAGATATAAGTCTTGAGCAAATATCTGCTGGTGGTACTACGGTAGTAACAGTAAATATAATCGATGATCAAGGGAATCTATTTACTGAGCCTGTAGACGTGAATTTCTCATCTAGTTGTTCCAGTATAGGAACACCTACAGCCTTATTAAGTTCTCCTATTACAACATCTAATGGTATTGCTACTAGTACATATTTAGCAAAGGGCTGTGTAGGTGATGATCCTATTAACGTTAGCGCTAATGCGGGTGGTATTAATTTATCAGCGACAACAACTGTAAATGTATTATCAGCAGATGTTGGTAGTATTGAATTTATCTCCTCAATACCAGAAAATATTTCAATTCTAGGTACTGGTAGTGTAGGTGGCTCAGAAAGTGCTGTTGTTTTATTTAGAGTGTTAGATACTAATTCTAACCCTGTTAATAACCAAGCAGTGAACTTTGTGCTGAACACGGATGTTGGTAACGTTCAATTAATACCTGCTAGCGCCACGACCAATAGTGAAGGTATAGTACAAACGGTAGTTAATTCAGGTACCGTTGCTACCAGTATAAGAGTTCAGGCAACTATTGATAGTAGCTCGCCAGTAATTTCTTCACAATCAAGCCTGCTAGTGGTATCTACCGGTATTCCTGATCAAGACAGTTTCAGTTTATCTGCAAGTATTTTAAATCCTGAAGGTTGGGATATAGACGGTACTGAAGTAGAAGTCACAGCACGTTTAGCTGATGCCTTTAATAACCTCGCACCGGATGGAACTGCGGTTAATTTTACTACCGAGGGTGGCTCTATTGAACCCTCTTGTATCACAGTAAATGGTTCATGTACGGTTAAGTGGTTTAGCCAACAACCTCGGCCAGAAGGACTTGTATTAGGGGATGAAAATAATTTAACACACCTTCCTGAAATTGATAATACCATGGGGCAAAAGTTTGGTGGTCGTGCGACGATTACGGCTACAGCAATTGGTGAAGAGTCTTTTCCTGATTTAAATGGTAATGCACGTTTTGATGCCAGTGAAATGGCTGCATTTTTAGGTAAAGATATTAGCGGTAATGATTATGATTTAAAAGAAGCCTTTGTTGACCATAACGAAGATGGTTTCTATAATCCTACTGAAGGAAATGATGTTAATAGCAGTGGCGCCTTAGAAGAATTTGTCGATTTTAATAACAGTGGCACTTTTGATCAAAAAGATGATAAATATAATGGTGTATTGTGTTCAATACCTGCACATGAAGGTTGTTCTACACAAAAGTCTCTTAATGTCAGAGGAACCCTAGTTTTGGTTATGTCAGGTAGTTCAGCCAATTTTGCTATCGCTTCAACTATCGATGCAGTAGCTGATATTGATGCTGGCCTTAGAGATGACACCGACGAGACTGTTAATATTGCTGGTGAAAATGTAGGCTCTGCAACGGTGATTATTGCCGACTTACATAATCAACCTATGCCAGCAGGTACAACAGTTACTTTTACTGCTACTGTTGGCTCAATAGTTGGTCCTAGTAGTTATGTTTGGCCCAATGATAATCATAACGGTGGTTTAGCTTTCGGTGTTTCGATTAAAGGCGAAAAAGAGCTTAAAGCAGGTAGCTTAATTGTTGAAGTTGAAACTCCAGGTGGATTATCAACACTGTATTCGGATATTTCTATAGTGATTAAGTAAGCTTTATCCAAATCGTTGTAAATTAAAATGCCGTTCAAATGAACGGCATTTTAATTTATAAAAAGTAGCTGTAGAGAGCGACTATATTAATTTTTAGCCATTTCTTGAAGTAAAAATGCAGATATATCAGCGCCTACCGTTAACGTTTTCTCTTGTCCTGCCACCCCTTGACCACAACTATCAGTAAAAGGGGCTATTTCCATCATATCAGCACCCGTAATAGGGTACTTAGCCGCTAAGGCGCGTAAAATATCCATAGTATCATTTGGCATTAAACCATCAGGCTCAGGCGTACCTGTAGCACAAGCAAAACTGTCATCAATGCCATCTATATCAAAACTGATATAGAGCTCATCAATATTTTCACCTTCAAGTTGGCTAAGGATATTATTTATTGTTTGGCTGACACCTTGAGTTTTAATGTCTTTTGCCCAATGTTGGCGTACACCAAAGGTATCTTCCCAATGACTTTGTGGTCTACCACTAGAGCGAATACCTACTTGAATTAGGTGATGTTTTTCATGTAAGTCGTCTAAAATATGAGTACACCAAGAGCCAAAGCATAAATCAATACCTAAGCGCTCTACTAATAAATCAGTATGGGCATCAAAGTGTATTATTGCCGCGCGCTTACCCTGTTGCTTTTTAGCTTGCAGGTAAGCTTTTGTTAACGGGTAACTGACACTATGATCACCACCAATACCAAAAATACCTTTTTCAGGGAATTCAGCATAGAAGTCATGTAAAACGTCTTCAGTAATACTTAATGGGCTAACAGGATAATTACTATGCTCATCTTGGTATAAGGCTTTTTTACAGTTAGCTATCGTCGCTTCATTTAAATATTTATCAGATAACAAGTGGGGAATAACGCGTACATCACCTAAATCAAAGGCAGTTAATTCTGGATAACTTTCTAATAATGTAGAACGTAAAAATAATGGTCCCCAGTTAGCACCACGTAAAATGCCACCACCACAATCAGACGCTACACCTAAAATAACCGCTTTAGAAGCCTCTGGCAGTTGATTTAATGATAATTTCCATAAATCTTCTACTCCGGCCGCTTGTCCGAAAATTGTCTGGTGTAATTGCTCTTTACGCTCTTTAGCTGTATTCACCGTAAATACGCCGTTACCAGGTGGACACAAGCAATTGCTAAGTTTTTTATAAAATTTTGATGTGATTGGTATCATTTGAAGCCTCTATTTGATTATTTACCTGGGTTATTTATTGAGGAAGATGACCCCCATACTTTTATTATTTAAAGTTTTTTAACCTTATGCTCTTATGTTTTATCGTAAAGTCGATTATGATTGCCGCTAAATCTAGGCAAAAGGTGACTAAGTGCATAGTGATATCAATTAGTGCCTATTATAGCTAAAACCAGTAACTGGGTGAATAGCATTTACTGAGAAGTAAAATTATTACTTGTCAGTTTGCATATTTATAGATATACCTATAAATAGTTATGCAAAAAATAATTTTAAATAAAATGTTTTTTTTATCGCTAGCAAGTTCATAACACGTACGCTCGCACTTTTAAGACTAAATTAGCGTTTGAATAAAAAGGCAAAAAATAATTTGCTTTTATCGAAGGATTATAAATTTTTATGGCAAAATCACTAGTTATTGTCGAGTCGCCAGCCAAAGCGAAAACAATTAATAAATATTTAGGTAATGACTTTATTGTAAAGTCTAGTGTTGGTCATATACGTGATCTTCCCCATAGCAGCACCGGCAAAAAAGTTGCGGCTAAGTCTCCGGCTGAAGTTCGTAAGATGGAACCAGTGGCAAAAGCTAAATACAAAGCTAAGCGTGATAAGCAAGCTTTGGTTAACCGTATGGGTATTGACCCTGATAAGAACTGGGCTGCCAATTATCAAATATTACCAGGTAAAGAAAAAGTTGTTGCTGAACTGCAAAAGTTAGCAGAGAAAGCAGACATTATATATCTCGCAACCGATTTGGATCGGGAGGGAGAAGCGATAGCTTGGCATTTAAAAGAAATTATTGGTGGAGAAGATGAAAAGTTCCGTCGTGTAGTTTTCAATGAAATAACTGAGACGTCAATTCAACAGGCATTTTCAACGCCAGGCGAATTAAGTATGCCGGGTGTTAATGCCCAGCAAGCAAGGCGCTTTCTCGACCGTGTCGTTGGCTTTATGGTCAGCCCATTGCTATGGAAAAAAGTAGCGCGTGGTTTGTCTGCAGGACGTGTTCAATCTGTTGCAGTAAAGTTAGTGGTTGAAAAAGAACGCGAAATCAAAGCGTTTGATCCAAAAGAGTTTTGGGAAATTATTGCGGATACCCACTCATCAACAGGTGAAGTACTAGCCCTTGATGTGACTCATGATAATGGTAAACCTTTTAAACCGACTAATGAAAAACAGACTAATGCCGCTTTAGCCATCTTGAAACTGGCTGATTATGCTGTGAGTAAGCGTGAAGATAAACCGTCAAAAAGTACACCATCAGCGCCGTTTATTACCTCTACGCTACAGCAAGCTGCTAGTACTAAATTGGGTTACGGCGTAAAACGTACCATGGGTTTAGCCCAGCGTTTGTATGAAGCGGGTCATATTACTTATATGCGTACCGATTCAACCAATCTAAGTAAAGATGCAGTAGAGATGTGTCGTAATTACATTACGAACAGCTTTGGTGAAAACTACTTACCTGAAAAAGTAAAAGTTTATGGATCTAAAGCCGGAGCTCAAGAGGCGCATGAAGCAATACGCCCATCAAATGTTAAACTTGAAGCTGCATTTCTTGAAGGTATTGAACCTGATGCAAAAAGACTTTATGAGCTAATTTGGCGTCAGTTTGTTGCCTGTCAAATGACTGCTGCTCGTTATACGGTAAGTACCTTAACGATCAGTGCAGCAACCTTTGATTTAAAAGCTAAAGGACGAGTGATGCAGTTTGATGGTTGGACAATTGTTCATCCACAGTTAAGTAAAGGTGATGATACACATTTACCTGATTTAAAAGTTGGCGAAAAATTATCGTTAGATAATATCGAGCCAACTCAGCACTTCACTAAACCACCAGCACGTTTTGGCGAAGCATCATTGGTAAAAGAGTTAGAAAAACGTTCTATCGGTAGACCTTCAACGTATGCGTCTATTATTTCAACGATTCAAGATCGTGGTTATGTTCGATTAGAAAAAAAACGTTTTTACGCTGAAAAAATGGGTGAAATTGTTACTAACAGTTTATCTGGTAGCTTTGAGAAGTTAATGAGTTACGAATTTACCTCGAATATGGAACAAGAGCTTGATGAAATAGCAGGTGGTACTGCGAATTGGAAGGGGGTTTTAGATGAGTTTTATAAAAACTTTACCAAACAATTATCAAAAGCTGACCAACCATCAGAAGATGGAGGCATGCAAACCAATGAGCCGGTATTAACTGATATAGATTGTCCTACTTGTAATCGTAAAATGGGTATTCGAACGGCTCAAACGGGGGTGTTTTTAGGTTGTTCTGGTTATGCTCTACCACCAAAAGAACGCTGTACAAAAACCATGAACTTAACCGCTGGTGAAGAGGCTGAAAGTGTTTTAGCTGAAGATGCTGAAACCGAAGCGCTTATGGCAATGCGTCGTTGTGATAAATGTGGTACTGCGATGGATAGCTACCTAATTGACGAAACACGTAAGTTACATGTTTGTGGTAATAACCCTGTATGTGATGGTATTGAAGTAGAAAAGGGCGAATTTAAAATTAAAGGTTATGATGGGCCTATTTTAGATTGTGACCGTTGTGAAGCACCAATGGAATTGAAATCAGGCCGTTTTGGTAAGTATTTTGATTGTACTAATGAAGAATGTAAAAATACCCGTAAGTTATTAGCCAGTGGTGAAGCCGCGCCTCCAAAAGAAGACCCTGTGCAATTACCAGAACTAGAGTGTGAAAAGTCTGAAGCTCACTTTGTATTGCGTGATGGTGCTGCAGGTATCTTTTTAGCTGCGCATACTTTCCCTCGTTCTCGTGAAACTCGAGCGCCGAAAGTTGCCGAACTACAGCGTTTTAAAGACCGTATTTCTGAAAAATTCTATTATTTAGCTGAGGCACCAGTAAAAGATAACGAGGGCAATTTATCGGTAGTACGTTACAGCCGTAAAACCAAAGAACAGTATGTAATGACAGAGATTGCTACCGAAGAAGGCAAGCCTAAAGCAACGGGTTGGACTGCTAAATATATTAATGGTAAGTGGGTCGAAGAGATTCCTAAGCCTAAAAAGAAAGTAGTTAAAAAAATTACAGCAAAGAAACCCGCAGTAAAAAAGGTAACTAAAAAAGCTGCTGTTGAATAAAGAAAGTTAACATTAAAAAAATAGGTACTTAAGGTACCTATTTTTTGTGCTCAGTAAACGTTACTGTGAAACCTAGTCTATCCCTTCTAGCTCATCTAATACTTTTCGTGCTTGTTCTAATGTACAATCGGTTTGTGCCATCAAAGCAGCGATAGTTAAGGTATTTAGATTGCTTGCAATAGTTATGATATCTTCATGATTTAAGTCTTTATATTCTTTTTTAAGTCGTTTTGCTAGCCATAGCCAGCTGACTTCATTTTCATGTTCTATAAATGACACGATGGATTGTAATTGAGTAGACGTTGCTTTTAATTGCCAGTTTCTAGAGCGACCTACACGACTTAAGTCACAACCTTGTTGCCTTATATAAGCTTTTACCGCGTAAGATTTCATTGTTCGGCGTAAAAACGAGGGTAGGTTAATAGCGTTAATTATTTCCACAGTATTAATTGTTTTGAATAGTTTAGATAACTATAGGATAAACTGAAATATAACCAAGTCACATGAACAAACATCATTTAATGTAAACTATGTGTTCATGTGATTTGAAATATTGAGTAGAAATTACCACTTTTTCTTTGGTTGAAATAATAAATCTAGTTCATTTTCCTCACTTTTTGCTTTTTTCGCTGCATCTTTAGCATTAGTATGTTTTAAAGCATCAGTAATACCTTCTAAATGTTGTGCAACATCAGCTTGTCTAGTCGTTACATAGTCATTTTTTACCGTGGTGCTCAATAAACTTTGCAATGCTTTTTCAAAATACTGTCTAGCGGAGCCAAGCATTTCCTTGTTAAAAGCAATAGTACCGCGTTTAACTAAGCTTTCAATATTGATTTTTAATTGCATGGTAGCTAATCGTTGGTCTTCTGTAGAGAAAGTCTGAGCATCTAAAGCGCCTTTGGTTTGTTCAGACTTAAGTACCGCACGCAACTTTTTAATACATTGTAAAATAGCAACAAGTTGTTGCTCGTTATCTGGAAAGGTAAAATTATCTTCTGTCACGTTTTGCGTATCAGCAAGGTCTTCCGAAGCTTTTAATTGTGATGTTAATTCTTGAACTCTTTTTTTAATCCCTTTTACTACTGGCATAAGTTCTTGCATGGTCTTAGCTGCATTTAAACTGCGACGGTTTAATATTTTGATAATGTTTGGGTTATTGGGTAAATTAGCTAAATTTAGGATTAGCTCTTCACTTTCATCAATAATCGCTTTTTGCTTCGAGACTTTAATACGTTTTTCTGCTTCTAATTTTTCTTTATGTTGTTGAATGGAAGTTACCACAACAACAATAACGATTAAGGCAATAATTAACCCAACAATAATAGCAACCATTTAAGATTCTCTTGAATAAATAAACTACTAAGCAGTCTACAAAAAATGCTTTGTTTAGCATAGTACTAGTTGTATATTTAGCTTAAAAAGACATAAAAAAGCTATTTGTCAATATATTATAACTAAGTAAAAAATAATCTTTAAAGAATTTCAGTGAAGTGAGCTATTTTATTTACAAAAAGTAAAAGTTATTATGGTATAAATGTCCAATTAAGTATATTATTTTGGTATAAGAACGTTACAAATCTCGCATTTATTATTGCTACTTGAGTATTTATATGAAATTACAGCAACTACGTTACATCGTTGAAGTATTAAACAACAACTTAAATGTTTCTGCCACGGCAGATAGCTTGTTTACTTCGCAACCAGGAATTTCTAAACAGGTCAGAATGCTTGAAGATGAGTTAGGTATTCAAATTTTTGGTCGTAGTGGTAAACACCTCACACATGTAACAGAAGCTGGGCAAGATGTTATAGATATTGCAACGAAAATCCTGTCAAAAGTTGAAGGTATTAAAGCTGTTGCTCGAGAGCATACTCAGCCTGACGAAGGTAAATTACGTATTGCTACAACGCATACTCAAGCGCGTTATGCCTTGCCGGATGTTATTAAAGGTTTTATCAAGCGATATAGTAAAGTTTCATTGCATATGTCTCAGGGTACACCAGCTCAAATAAGTGATGCGGCAGCTAAAGGAGATGCAGATTTCGCTATTGCTACCGAGTCATTACACTTGTATAACGATTTGGTAATGCTTCCCTGTTATCACTGGAATCGCAGTATTATTGTTCGACCTGATCATCCTCTGGCTAAAAAGCAAAACCTAACGATAAACGATATTGCAAAATACTCATTGGTTACTTATGTTTTTGGCTTTACAGGTCGTTCAGAGCTTGATGCTGCTTTTGATGCCGCGGGTGAAAAACCAAAAATTGCTTTCACAGCTACAGATGCTGACGTTATTAAAACTTATGTACGTTTAGGTGTAGGTGTAGGGGTCATTGCTTCAATGGCGATTGATCAGCGGATTGATAGCGACCTCGTTGTGATAGATGCAGCTCATTTATTTAAAGCTAGTACCACTAAGATTGGTTTCAGACGAGGTAGTTTTTTACGTGCCTATATGTATGACTTCATCGAGCGTTTTGCCCCTCATTTGACTAAAGATATTGTCACTCGTGCAATGTTATTGAAGAACAACGTTGAAGTTGATGAGTTTTTGAAAAATATTAAATTACCTACTCGTTAAGCTTTTGAGTAACTCCCAGTAATCAATTTTTATTACTGGGAGTTACTAATACTCAGGGAAAGAAAAAATTTATAATGTTAACTAGTTATTAGCTAAGTAACCATTATATTTTTTGACGATAAAATCTCTTCATCTTTAATACTATCTATATCAGGCTTCATGAACACCATACTTCTAATGGCATTAGTTAGTGCAGGTTGCTTGAATTTTTCTCTTTTATTGACATAGCTTGAAAGTAAATAGGACTAGAGTAAGTCATAAAAATAGTGTCATGAACAAATTTTTCTAATTCCATGTCACTAAAATGATGTCTTATATCTTCAATGTCATCAAGGGATAGTGCTCTCGATAATATTCCTATCTTTCCCCTGTTGCTGCTAAAATCCAACAGTCGCCTAATTGAATACATTTGCTTGTACTGACAAGTGAATAGGCATATCAGGAAAGTTTTCTATAGCCAGTATAATAACATCAGGATAAGACATGATTAATACATTTGGCTTCATGGTAACAAAAGGTGCAATATCCTTTAGAAACGTTTTTTAGTTTACCTTTATGTGGCGCTACATTATTTACTAGGTAGAGTTTTTTACTTAATTGATACGCTTCTTTTATCTCTCTTTGAATACTTTCAAAATTACACTCATTTTCCTGACCTGCAAAGATTGCCGAAGTTACTCCGTATAAATAGTATCAGTACAGTAGGAAAAATTTACCTTAAATCGATTGATATGTGTCACAGGTTATAGAAAAAAGTAGATCGTTCTGCTATTAGCTTCATGGCTAGCGCATTTTAATCCCAGACTTCAGCAGGGTTAAACGATATTCATCGTCTAGTCCTGCCATTTTCTTTTTGGCCGCCATACTGGCTCGTTTAGTCTCATCTTGCTTAAACAATACCATCGCTATCTTTCTCATTATGTTGAAGACCAGTGGACCTTGAGCTTTATGTATTCGCGACTCATCTTCCCTAAACGTCATATCAAGTACCCAGTGCATACTTTCTACTTGCCAATGGCTTCTCACAGAATCTGGAGCCTGCTTAGCGTTTAAGCTTAATGAACTTATATACCAACGTGTTTCGCTCGTCTTTTTGCCCGTGCTCTTTCAATAACTTCTGATGTCACTTTGATAATACTTTTTAGACCTTTCCATTGATGTTTTTTATCTAGCTATGTTTGATCAATAAGTAATTACCGACAAGTTTTTGTTTCTATTCTTCCATGCCTTGAGTTGATATCACTGTACTTGGAAAATATTTTATCAGATAAACCTTCTCGCTCCATTTTATGCCACCACGCTTCAAGCTCAGCCTGCATGCCAGAATGATTACCTTTAAGCGCTAGAATATAATCCGCTTTTTGTTTGATAATTTGTTGAGCTATTTCTCTTTGGTAGTCCATGGCATCAAGTGTAATAATACTATTCTCAATATCTAACATCGCTAACAGCTCTGGGATTGCTGTAATTTCATTGGTCTTATTGCCTACCGCTACTTGCCCTAAAACCAGCTGATGCTGACAGCTCCAGACACTAACGGTATGCAGAGCACATTCTCTATCTTTGGTAGAAAATGAATGGCGTGCCGTTTTATCGTCAACGGCAATGACATCACAGCCAGTATTTTTGACAAGTGAAGATATCTAAGACTGAAAGGCTTGCTCAATTTCATCATTTTTAATCGACAAATTACACGAGCGATGGTGCCATGGCGCGGAATACTCGCCTCAAAAGAACCATATTGATGCAGCCAATCAAGCTTTATATGTCCAAAATTTTCAATGTCTTTCCAGCCTTCAGAGCTAGACATAACAGCACTTATCGAGAGTAATAGGATATCCATTAAGTTATATTTTTTACAACGCTCTATACGTGGGTCAGAAATTGAATCAAAGTGGGTCAAAAAAGCCGCGCTCATGTTAATTATCCTCAATGTATTATATTGAGATCTGATCGCGACTTAAGTTAAAAGTTCAATTTATAATGATCTTGCCGTGCTATTAGCTTGAAAAACATTGATAAAAAGCATTTTTTTATAAAAATGTGCTACTTTAAATAGTAAGCATAATAAAAATAAAGGTAAATTTATGACAACTGAAAATGCCCTGTATACAATTTTGAATGAAAAGATAAAGCAAGATACTCTCGTACTACCAACATTACCAGAGGTAGCATTAAGAGTAAGAAGTGCTGCGGATGACCCTGATATTAATTTAAATCAGATGAGTGATATTATTGGTCAAGATCCAGCTTTATCTTTAGGTATGATCAAAGTTGCTAATAATGCAATTTTAGGACGTAGTATTAAAGTTGAAACTGTACCACAGGCGGTAACCCGTATTGGCTTAAATCAAATTAAAACTATCGCAACAGCAATGGCGATAGAACAAGTCTTTGTTTCACACAATGATGTTGTCACTATGTATATGAACAAGGCCTGGGTAAAAACTGTTGATATTGCCTCAGTGGCAATTAGTTTGATGGATTTATATTTAAAAGATAACAAGCGCACCTCACTATCGCTAGATACTATTACTTTAGCAGCATTAATACATAATATAGGTGTTTTACCTATTTTGACCGAAGCAGAAAATCATCCTGATGTTTTCGCTAATCCAACTTTTCTACAGCAGGCCATCATTAAATTATCTGGGCGGGTAGGTGGCGCAATTAGCCGTAGATGGGGATTCTCTGATGATTTTACATTATTAGCCGAAAGTTGGAGTGATTTAACTATTTTACCTAGTGAAGTTCATTACTTAGATTTTATTAGAGCTGGGGCAATTTATCATAATGTTTTTAAAAATGAATCGACTAAGGAAGCTTTATTAAAAAATTATACTAAGAAAGGTCTTTTACCTGATGTTGATTATTTATATTCTGATGAATTTAAAAAGAAAAGTGATAGCGTAAAGGCTATGTTTATTTAATGATACCTAGCTGTACAAATAAATAAAAATGGCAACGTTGAGTTGCTATTTTTATTTAATTCTATAATGTATAGTTTAATCTTTTTCTAAAAGTTCAGTCGTTGTCATCGAAAATTCAGCTAATAGTTCGATAATAAAACGGTTTAACTCTCCTGACATTAGAGCAAAATCAGCGTCAAGTTTCGCTACTACATCATCACTATCGATATCATCATTTTGTTCGTGAATAACATCAAAAAACTTCACTCTTTTTATGGCTAAGTCATCACATAAAATGAAAGATAACGATTCATCCCATTCTAGCGCTACTTTTACAACATACTTATCCGCATCTAAATGCGATTTAATCTCTTCACTCAATAGGTCTTGATTTTTTACACGAACAACCGCACCATCATCACCTAAAGCATTAAACTCTGCTTCCATACCTAAAGTAAACTTACCACCTAAACTTTTCTTATTTAGCCAATCAGTCATCGTTTCATCAGCACAAACATCAGGTTCAAAACTGGTAACAGGTAGTGTACCGAGTACTTTGCGCAATAACGCTAATAAATCCTCTGCTTTACCACGTGAACTTGAATTTATAACGATAATGTTATTAACAGGACTTATATAAGCATGAGTATCTGTTATACGAGAAAAAGCACGAGGCAGTAACTCAAAGGTTATATCTTCTTTGAACTGTTCTTTTTCTTTTTTAGTTGCGCCACGACCTTGTTCTAGTTCAAGTAAGTTAATTTTTTCTTCAACCATATCCTTAATAACGGAAGCGGGTAGCATTTTTTCTTCTTTACGAGCACAGATTAGAAAGTTACCATTTGCACTATGAACACTGGTATCGCCATGTTTTCCAAGTGCGTTAATCCAACCAAAATGAGCAATCTCTGTTGAGCCTAGTGGAGTAAATAGATGCTCAGATAAATGTTTTTCTAAGTCTTCCTCAGACCATTCAAATGGGCGAGTAAAGGCAAAAAAGTAAAGGTTTTTAAACCACATAAGTAAATCCTAGACTGATAAGATAATGTTTTGCCGATTATCATACCTGAATTCCAATGTTAAGACAGCAGCTTTTAGCTATACCTCATGTCTGGTAACGTCATACGATAGCTTAAGCCTTTCCCTGATTCAGAGTAAGCATCAATTGAACCATTAAGTGTGTCAATCACTAAGTTTTTAATTATATGTGTGCCTAGACCCGTACCGCCCTTGTCTATCTGGGTGGTATAAAATGGATCAAATAGTTTATCAAGCTCTTCTTTCGAAACACCAACACCATTATCTTTATAAAGTATGACTAGCCTTTGTTGGTCTATACTCACATCAATACTCATCACTCCACGGTTAATATTATAAAATCCATGGATGATAGAGTTGATAATTAAATTAATGATTATTTGAGCGATAGCGCCTGGGTGTGTATAAATTTCAATATATGGGTCACAATTAATTTTGATACAGTGATTAGTTTTTTTTAATTTAGGATGAATTGACTGGATGATTTCATCGATATATTTAGCAATATTGATTAATCTAACTTTATCATTAGTTTGGTCAACAGCAACCTGCTTAAAACTGGTAATTAACTCAGCAGCTCTTTGTAAGTTATTTGATAATAATGCGATACTTTGTTGCGCATTAGCTATAAAACTATCAATCATACGCTTTGATAGTTTTTGTGCACTGATGTCTTGCTGTAGTTTCGTGATAATATCAGCTAAATAGCTTATTGAAGTAATGCTGATACCGATAGGGGTATTTATTTCATGAGAAACTTCAGCACTGAGTTGTCCTAAAGATGACATTTTTTCAGCTTCTAACAATCTATCTTGTGCTTTGCTTAGCTCTATTATTGAGTTTTTCAATTCTTTATTAGTAGTGATCAGTGTACTTTCGGTTTTACGGCGACGGTTATTTTCGCCTTCTAATTGATGCTGCTGTACTAGCATTTTTTTTTGTTGAACCTCCATTTTCAATAACGTCCTACTCAGCGTAGACGTTTTTTTTGCTACTTCCTGCTCAAGCAATAAATTTTGTTCATCTAACTTGTCATTTGCTAAATTAGTTTCTCGTTGTGATAATGCAAGTTTATCTTTAAATTCAACGAGTTCATCAATAAGGTTATTATAAGCCTCCTCTAGCACATCAAGCTCATTCCTTTCATTGTTCATACTATGAAATTTTGAGGCTTCAGGATCATGTAGATCAAGTTGCTTCATTTGGTTAGTTAAATCTTTTAGGGGGTCAGTTAATAACTTTGTAAAAGCTAATGAGAATAAGAAGACCAAAAAAGCGGTTTTGACAATGGCGTTACCGATTAGAAAATAAATTCCTACTTCGATACGACTAAAAATAACATCATTACTCGAGAGTAAGGTCACGGTTCCAACCGTAGTTGTTCGTCCTGAAAACTGAAATATAAGTGGAAAAGAGCTACCAAACAGCCCTTCACTTAGCGAGCTAATAGCCTGGTGTTCTTGAGAAGCCTGCGCAGGGAGGGTAAGTACTTCACCAAGCTGAGTGATAATATCACCGTTTTCATCTGTTACTGTTATCCCTTGTATCAGAGGGATAGCTATTAAGCCTTCTGAAATATCAACAGCTTGTTGAGTATTTAGTTCCCAAACAGCACGAGTTAAGCTACCACTAATTGTTTTTTTTAAGGTGAGTAGCTCACTATTGATATGGCTTTTGGTATTCAAATATTCAGCAATGATTTGAATGCCAGTAACACTGACAGTTAAAATAAAATAAAGAGAGAGTACTCTTGTTAGCAGCTTACGCGATATGCTGGTTATTTTCATATCATTTATCTTTTTAGGTGATTTTAGGAACTTACTGTTAATTCTAGTAAATTATTTTTAAAGTGCGCGAAAATAAAATATGTAGTCTAAAATAATTATAATAACCTAATTGAAGCATTATTTTAAATAAATAAATAAATAAATAAATATGACATTTTTAAGTGTTTTTTATGAATATAATCTTACGCCTGTAACAAAGCTGTAATAAAGTTCTTGTAAAGTATCGTTCATTAATAATATTACACATAATTTATAATTTACTTATTTAGGAATACTTATGAAATTGGTTAAGAATTGTATTGCAATAATGGTCTTGTCTTTATTTTTAGGGTCAATAGTTGCCGCTGAACAAGCTTCTACCAAAACAAAAACTACAGAAATCGCTGACTTTTATGGGAAATTAAATATTTCATTGCAGGCATCAGATGAAGGTGATGACTCATTTAATGAATTGAAAAGTAATGCGTCTCGTGTCGGTGTGAAAGGTAAGTATAAACTTGATACTGATTATGGATTAACTGCTATTTACAAGCTTGAATGGCAAGTTAACGTTAATGACGATTCAAAAGATTCGTTGACTGCTCGTAACCAATGGGTTGGTATTAAAGGAGGGTTTGGTGAAGTTACCCTTGGTCGTTCAGATACCACTTTAAAGGTATCGCAAGGTATGTTTGATTTATTTAATGATTATGAAGGTGATTTAAAGAATCTTTTTATTGGTGAAAACCGTGTTACCGATGCACTAACCTATAAATCACCAAACTTTAACAATGTTAAATTTTTGGCAAGTTATATTCTTTCTAAAGATAAAGACTTGAGTGATCCCTTTTCTGTGGGTGTACAATTTGGTGATACTAGCCTGAAGAATACTGACTTTTTTGTGTCTCTTGCTCATGATGAAAATATGCCAGGAAAAAATGCCATCTATAAAACAACACGTTTAGTAGGTGTGTACAAAATAGGTAATGTACGTATTGGTGGTATTTTAACCGAAAGTGAAATTACTGAAGGTGAATTTTCTGGATTCAGTCAAAATGGGTACGCCGCTAATGTTTCATATAAAATAGGTAATGTATTAACTAAAGTTCAATATCAAGAATTTGCAGGTGCTGATGCGATAAGTATTGGTGCGGATTACAAATTAGGTAAGTCTACAAAAGTTTTTGTTTGGTATACCGACCAAGAAGGTTTGAGCTTTAATGAACAGACAATCAAAAAAGCATCGGAAGGTACTTACCTTGCTGTAGGCATGGAACAAAAATTCTAATCGTCAGCTCTCTATTTAATATTTAATTCAAAAAAACCGTTAATCTTCTCTGGATTAGCGGTTTTTTTATAGGGGTATACTTGCTAAAGCGATAAGCTTGCTTGATAATTTTACTTTTGTCATAAAACTGTCACTAAACTTCTGCACAATAACTTATCAAGTGTAATTTTTTGTTAATATTTACTTTAGAAATAGTAAGTTTTATCAGTTATTCATATTATTAGGATGTATTCATGAGTAGAAATATTTTAGTCGTTGAGGATGAGACCCCGATTAGGGAGATGATTAGTTTTGTATTAGATCAAAATGGTTTTAATGCGATTGAAGCCTGTGATGTTGAACAAGCATTAGCTAAAATTCATGAACCATATCCAGATTTAATATTACTCGATTGGATGTTACCTGGCGGTACAGGAGTTGCGTTAGCAAAAAAACTAAAGCAAAATGAATATACTCGAAATATCCCCATTATTATGCTGACAGCGCGCAGTGATGAAGATGATAAAGTAAAAGGTTTTGAAGCAGGAGTCGATGACTATGTTACCAAGCCCTTTTCACCTAAAGAACTTATTGCTCGTATTAGGGCAGTAATTCGACGTGTTTCTCCAACATCCCTTGAAGAAGAGGTCGATTTTCATGGCTTAAAACTTGACCCTGTTGCTCATCGCGTTGCTATTAATGGTAATAGCTTAGATTTAGGTCCTACAGAGTTTCGTTTATTACACTTTTTCATGACGCATACCGAGAGAGTATATTCTCGTGAACAATTATTAGACAATGTTTGGGGCACAAACATTTATGTTGAAGACCGAACTGTTGATGTTCACATTAGACGTTTGCGTAAAGCCATTTCTGGCGAAGGGCATGACGACTTTGTGCAAACTGTCCGAGGCGCTGGATATCGCTTTTCAAGTAAATTAAAAAAAGTAAGTTCACTATAACAATTTCTCTGTTGGAATTTAATTAGACAAGTATGCATTTTCGTTTATCATTTATAAATATTATTTATCGTTTACTGAGTTTATTAGTTGCTAGTGCTTTTGTTGGCTGGTTATTTAATTATGTATTAGTAAGTATGCTTGCAACCAGTATATTTTTATTAGTTTGGCATTATCACTATTTATTTAAACTAATTGATTGGATTTGGCAATCTAAGGCGCTATCACCTCCTGAAGCAATGGGACTGTGGGGGTATTTATATGATGGTTTATATCGACAAGTTAAGTTACAGCGAAATAAGCAAAAGCAATTAAATGAAAAGATTCGGCGTTTTCGAGATGGGGCTGAAGCACTTCCAGATGCAGCATTAATGTTATCTGAGGAGCTTACCATTGAGTGGGGTAATAAAAAAGCACAGCGACTTCTAGGTGTTCGTTGGCCAGATGATTTTGGTTTGCGTATAGATAATTTACTTAGAGCGCCAGAATTTACAGATTATTTAGCCCTCGAGAACTTTGAGTCACCTTGCTTGTTATTGTCTCCCTTTCACGCTGATGTACAACTTGAAATACGTCTTATGGCTTATGGTAGCGAACATGTCTTACTCTTGGCTAGAGATATATCTAATCTTCAGCGTTTAGAGGACATGCGTCGTGAGTTTGTTGCTAATGTCTCGCATGAATTAAAAACACCTTTAACGGTTGTTCGTGGATATGTTGAAATGATCCAAGCTTCCCAAGAAATATTTGAACCTCATTGGCAAAAAGCATTTCAAACGATTGAAGGGCAAGTATCTCGGATGGATCGCTTAGTTGAACAATTACTTAATTTAGCTAAAGTCGAGAATAATAGTGATGATGAGAAGCAATACATCAATATGGCACAATTAATTCGTACATTAGTTGATGAAGTCACTTGGCTTAATCAGGATAAACAGCATCAAATTAGCTTGAATATTACTACAAATTTTTATGTCTTAGGCTCTGAAACAGAATTAAAGAGTGCTTGTGCTAACCTTTTGTCTAATGCTATTGCTTATACCCAGCCTCAAGGACACATTGAGGTAAGTTGGCAGTTAATGGATGATAAAGCTATTTTTTCAGTCAAAGATAATGGTGATGGTATTAAACCTGAGCATGTTAATCGTTTGACTGAACGTTTTTATCGTATTGATAGATCTCGTTCGAGAGATACTGGTGGCTCAGGTTTAGGATTAGCCATAGTCAAACATGTATTACATCATCATCAAGCTGAATTACTTATTAATAGTCATTGGGGACAGGGAAGTGAATTCTCAATATGTTTCGATCCCAGTACCCTATCTAATACAGCAGATTAATTAAGAGATGATATTAACTATGTTATTATTTAGAAAAGATCTAAAGATCTAAAGTTCTAATAACGTCATTATGTTCAATCACAATATCTCTATATAGTTAATTGAAGCATTTTTTAAAATTTATTCTCATTATTGATGTAACCATAGTTAGGCTGTTAATAATACTTTCTTGTTGAGCGTCATAATTCTGTCATAAAATATACATATAATTGTCATGTTCACTTCGTATAGTGTGAATAATTAAATAGTTCAAACTCTTACCGGAGATAACCATGAGTTTAAAGAAAGTTATAAGTATTATCAGTTTATCAAGTCTACTTTGTTTTTCAGCAATGGCACTTGATGAAAAGTTAACAGAGTATAAAAAAGTTAGCGGTATTTCAGGTAATGTCTCTTCTGTAGGCTCTGATACTCTAGCCAATATGATGACATTTTGGGCTGAAGACTTTAAACGCACATACCCAAATGTGAATATACAAATTCAAGCGGCAGGATCCTCTACTGCTCCACCAGCATTAACTGAAGCAACCGCAAGCCTTGGTCCAATGAGTCGAAAAATGAAAATGCGCGAAATTGAAGCATTTCAAAAACGTTATGGCTATAAACCTACGCGAGTGAGAGTAGCAATTGATGCGTTAGCTGTTTTTGTTCATAAAGATAACCCATTAGAAGGTTTAACCATTGCACAAGTTGATGCTGTTTTCTCTAACAACCGTAAATGTGGAGCAGATAAAAATATCGACCGATGGGGTGACCTTGGTTTGACAGGTGTTTGGACCGGAAAAGATGTGCAATTATATGGTCGAAATTCAGTGTCGGGTACCTATGGTTATTTTAAAAAGAAAGCATTATGTAAAGGTGATTTCAAAAACAGTGTCAATGAGCAGCCGGGTTCAGCCTCAGTCGTGCAATCTGTTTCTGCCTCACTAAATGGTATAGGCTATTCAGGTATCGGTTACCGAACTTCAGGAGTGCGTTCTTTGCCATTAGCTAAAAAAGGTACAACCTATATTGAAGCTAACATGGAAAATGCTATTTCAGGTAAGTATCCGTTGTCACGCTATTTATACGTATATGTTAACAAGCACCCAAATAAAGCACTACCTCCAATGGAAGCCGAATTTTTGAAAATGATTCTCTCCAAATCAGGTCAAAAAATTGTTGAGAAAGATGGTTACATACCACTACCAAGTGAAGTTGTCGCAAAAGAATTTATAAAATTAGGTCTATAATTCTGCATACTTACCGTTTCTTTTAATAGGGTAAGCTAAGTTAAGCTAGCCCTATTCATTTCATGATTTCTGTTATCAGTTCAATTATTCTTACCATTTATCTCCATCTTCAGTTGTGTCTATAAAGCATCATCGGTTAAAATATATATAATTAATTAGTTTCATTGATATAATGAAATTCTAATAACACTACTCAGTGATCTTTTAAAATGGTCTAATTATCCAATAACATTGTTACTTTTAATCACAATAGTCCGCTGTTGCATCATAAAACCTTGTTTTTGAATATTTACGCCATTAAATTTTGTACCATTAGTTCGTAGGTTTTTTGGTATTAGCCAGTAGTTGTTGTCGCTTATTTTGAAGGAAATGTATGGAAATTATTTTAGCTAATCCTCGTGGTTTTTGCGCCGGTGTTGATAGAGCCATAAGTATTGTTGAGCGCGCTTTAGATTTATTTGGCGCGCCTATCTATGTTCGTCATGAAGTTGTACATAATAAATTTGTAGTAAATGGTCTAAAAGAACGTGGCGCTATTTTTGTTGATGAGCTTGATGAAGTACCTGATGATAATACCGTCATTTTTAGTGCTCACGGTGTATCTAAAACTGTCAGGCAAGAAGCTAAATCTAGAGCATTAAAAGTATTTGATGCAACTTGCCCATTGGTAACAAAAGTTCATATGGAAGTTTCACGAGTCAGCCGTAAAAATATTGAATGTATTCTTATTGGTCATGCGGGACATCCTGAAGTTGAAGGAACCATGGGACAATATAGTAGTGATTCAGCAGGTATTTATTTGGTTGAGTCTCCTGAAGATGTCGCTAATTTAGTCGTTAAAAATGTAGGCAAGCTATATTTTTGTAGCCAAACTACTTTATCTGTTGATGATACCATGGATGTGATATCGGCTCTGCAAGCTAAATTTCCATTAATTGAAGGGCCACGTAAAGATGATATTTGCTATGCTACTCAAAACCGGCAGGATGCTGTTCGTGAAATAGCTGATAAAGTTGATCTTATGTTGGTCGTTGGTGCAAAAAACAGCTCTAACTCTAATCGACTTAAAGAATTAGCAAGTAAAATGGGTGTTACCTCTTATTTAATTGATACTGCAGAGGATATTGAAACAGACTGGCTGACAGGGATCAATAAAGTTGGGGTAACAGCAGGTGCTTCAGCGCCTGCTGTATTAATAAAGCAAGTTGTTGAAGCACTAAAAGCCTATGGTGGACATCAAGTTATAGAGCACCCTGGAAAAGAAGAAAGTATTGTATTTGCAGTCCCGATAGAATTACGCTAATCTTCAATAATATCTGAAAATATAAATAAAAATTCTTTTAGTGCTGCGTTCTAAAAAGTCTTACCAAGATGCTATTTTGTAGTTGGCACTATGACTATATCAATCAAGGACGTTAGTATTTATGAGTAAAATTTTTAGCTCATTAATATCGATATAAATACTGAGAGTAGTCGTTACATAGTGGAGTTTTAATTATTGTCTTTTGGCTAACTACTCTAATCTTTTTGTGATACAACTTCGATATAATCTAAGATTGAATTCCTTTATTAAAACAGTTTATTTGCTTAATACATTTGTGGAGTAGTTATTTTGTTATACTTGAAAAATAGGTTTACTTCATCTTTGGTGCTCTTCACATATACCTCATATTTCAAAAAATCGAAAGCGCATGTACCAATCTAGTTAAATAAACCATAACATTAATTATTTTTATACTGTTACCTTGTTGGCGGGATTTTTATGAACAAAGTTTCTTACAAAACTAAATTATTTACCAAGCAGCAGGGCATGACCTTTATTGAGGTTATTATCGCCTTGGTCATTATAGTAATAGGGATTCTAGGTGCAGTAGCTTTGCAAGCAACAGCTAAAAAAAGTAGTTTTGATGCCATGCAACGTTCACTTGCCTCAAGCCTCGCTCAAGACATGATTGCTAGACTTAGGGCTAATAATGTTGCTAATTTAGTGGATTATGCAAGAGATGATTACGGTGTCGCACTTAATGTACCTCCAGTAGTTGATTGCAACGTAGCTAATGCTCCTTGTAGTGCTAGTCAAATAGTTATTCATGATATTTATGAATGGGAACGAGCACTAGTCGGTGGCGATGTTACTGATAATGGAAATGCTGCAGGAGGTATCGTCGATGGACGCGGTTGTATTTTTCGAAACGGTAACGCAATGACTGTTGTCGTTAGTTGGCAAGGTAGAGATGCTATTTCAGATAATGCGAACAATGAACGTTGTGGTGCCGCTGGTAGCAAAAGGCGCCAAGTTGTTGTGCAAGCCTTTATTATTTAAATTCTTGATAGTAGTAAAATATGAGAAAAAATATACAGAACATGATGTCACTTAAAACCCAAGGTTTTAGTTTAGTTGAGTTACTGATAGCCTTATCGATTGGATTAATCCTTTTTGCAGGGGTGTTAAGTATTTTTGTAAGTATGAGAACAACCACTGCAGAAACCACTAGTTATGGTGAGCTTCAAGAAAATGGACGTTTTGCTATCAGTGTTTTAACTGAAGACTTACTCCGACAAAATTTCTGGGGAGATTTAAGTGGTGCTTTACATCAAGCAAACATTACAATCACATCCCCAGCAATAATTGGTGATTGCTCGGGTGGGGGTGTTAACAATGCAACATTGTTACAAGCAATAGGTGCTTTTAGAACCTTGTGGGGCCAAACTATCCTTACAAATGGTAACGCCAATCCGCTTGATTGCTTTGGCACAGTAGCGAATACTCAAACGCAAGTAAACTCTGATGTGATTCAATTGAAACGTGTGACTAGTCAACCTGTTGTACAGGCAAACCTTAATGCCGATGATGTTTATTTATATGCTAACGCGTTAGCGGGAACTATATTTTCAGAAAATTTACTTCCTCCACTTATCCCTAATGGCCGATACTGGCAGATTCAGCACAATGTTTATTATGTGCGTAAACGTACTTTAGGTGATGATAATGTACCCGTGTTAATGCAAGGCAGGTTAGCAAATAGACGTATGGATTTTACTCCCATTATTGATGGGATTGAAATGATACGTTTTATGTACGGCATTGATATTAACGGTGATGGTAATGTTGACAATTATTTATCAGCTAATAATGTTCCTGATAATGCCTGGGACAATGCCGGTAATGCAAGCATAATAGCAGTACAAATGTTTGTGCTAGCGCGAAATATTAGGCCAGATAGAAAGTATACCAACACTAATACCTATCAATTAGGTGATTTAGATTTTACTGTAAATGATAACTATCGACGCCTATTGTTTAGTTCATCGGTCACTTTATATAATGCTAGTGTAACTAGTTGGCAATAACTCTGGCGAAAGATTCATAAAGGTAATCAACATGAAATTAATCAGCAAATTTAGCCCCGTAAATATTAATCAACAACGAGGTGTCGTATTGGTGGTATCACTAGTATTTCTTGTGGCATTAACTGCTGTAGCAGCGGCACTTATGCAAAATAGTACCACAGATATGAAAATGTCAGGCGCTACAGAAGAAAAGTCTGTGGCCTTACAAGAAGTGATAAGTGCTGCAGATGAAGTTATTTTTAATGAATTAGCCCCTGGTGTTGTTAACCGCTTTGCACTTCCTGTTAACGGAGATAACTTTCCTATTGTTGCAGTTAATTTATTACCAGGAACACGAACTAATTCCAATGCGCAAATTAATTTAGCTAATATTAGCCAAACTTGTCCTCGCACAAAAGGTAATGCTTCATCTGCAGGGAAAATTGATTGTAACAATTTCAGGTTAACGACAACTCGGAATTTTGGCCGCAATAATCAGAATGTTATTACTGTTAACACGGGTGTATCTCAACAACTCGTTCCGTAATACGCAGTTAATATGTTGTTCACTGAAAATATAGATTGCGCGCAACAAAATCAAATGTCTCCAATGTTAATTAAGAATTTTTATAGGAATAAAAGAAATGATTCAATTTATTAGTAAATTACTGGTTAGCAGTATTATCATTTTCATGTTATTGCTGTCTTCACAAAGTATTGCAGAGGACTTAGAACTATATCTCAGCGAGGCTGTTTTGAAAAATGAGATACGGCCAAAAGTGCTTCTTATATTTGATGACTCTGGCAGTATGTCTACGACTGATGAAAATTCTAGAGCAGCGTATGACCCAAATATACACTATGGTGAGCCACTAATAGATGGTGCGATAGAGTATATTTACTATACTAAGGGAGGGGGGGGCATTGGTGATATAACAAGCCTTAATGATAATAGGCGTTTTGAATCTAGAATTAACGGTTGTAATTCAGCCACTAGTACCTTAGCGACTAATGGCTATTACTCTGATAATTTAAGGCAGCATCAATTTAATAGAGGTAGGTCAGAATGGCGTGGTTTTCCAAACACCCAGGGTTATAATATTAAATTAGTAGACTGTAAAAATGATTTTACCTTTTCTGATAATACCAATGCTCAACATAAAGATGGCAACATAATGCCATCAGGTTTCCCCATTAATGATCAAGGTTCAGCAGCCTCACCAGTTTATTATACTCCTACTAAAGAAAATTCCAACATTAGTTGGGATAATAGAGTTACATTATACAGCGCTAATTTTGTTCGCTATTCTCTTGTGCCACCAAATGCTGTTCGAAATCGGATGGAAATTGCCAAAGAGGCTGTGAACAGTTTGATTAGTTCAGCCCCTGGTATCGATTTTGGTTTGATGGTGTTTAATTTTAACGAATACGACTCTGATAGTGGTGGTCGTGTTGTCAGGGGCATAGAAGAAAATACGACAGAGGCTAAAGGCGAGATTTTAGCTATTATTAATGGTTTAACGCCTAGTGGCTACACACCACTATGTGAAACCTTATACGAGTCATCTCTATACTTGGGTGGTAAAACCCCACTTTTTGGGAAAAAGAGGAATACATCAGGAAACCCAGACAAAGATCTACCCGAGAGAGACTTCAGTATAGAGACGAATGAAGGTACATATAAATCGCCATTTATTAGTTGTAATGAAACTATTTATGTCGTCCTTATTTCAGATGGTAGGCCAGTTAAGGATACCACTGCTAATGAATTGCTACTTAGTTCATCTATAACTGAATCAGATAAATTTACTGATTCTAATAATAGAAGTAGTTATTTACCGGCGCTTGCCGGCTGGATGTATAACAATGATTTAAATGCTGATAAATTTGGTATTCAAAATGCTGAAGTGCATACCATAGGCTTTGGTGCTGATTTACAAGGTGAGGATAACCAAGCCGCCGCGGTACTTGTTGAAGCAGCAAAACGTGGCGGTGGCGATTATTTTGCTGCCGCAAACAGCGCAGGCTTAACTGCTGCACTTACCAGTTTTATTTCAAATATTGATCCGAGTAATAATTCATTAACGTCTGCATCTGTCGCGTCAAATAATTTTGACCGAACCGAAACCCTTAACTCAGTTTATTACGCGATGTTTGAACCCTCTAGCGGACCTCGTTGGAGAGGAAACTTAAAAAAATATAAAGTTATTGAAGGGGTTCAACAAGGTAGTAATGATCTTGATGCTGTTAACGATTCTACCGGTTTTTTCTCTGAAAATGTTCAAAGTTATTGGTCTTCCGATGTCGATGGTAATGCGGTTGGTAAAGGAGGGGTTTCTGAAATGCTCAGTAACAAAGTTGGGAGGAAAATGTGGAGTGACTTAGGTAGTGTTGGAATGCCTAATCAATTAGTTAAATTGCAATATAGTGATGTAATCACAAGCCTTACGTTCCCTACACAAGCCGATTTGGCTGCCGAGTTGGGTGTATCAGATATAGATGTAAACAACGAGAAAGATAATATTAAGGATATGCTTGCCTGGATAAATGGCAGTGATACTGATGATGTGAATGATGATGGTGTGACCTTGGGTGAAGTTCGCCCGGATGTTTTTGGTGACCCATTACATTCTAAACCTGTGGTGATTAACTATGGTAATGGCGATATTTATGTTGTTATTGGTACTAACCATGGTGTTCTACATATGTTTAAAGATGATGAAACTACTAATACTATTGATGAGGTTTGGGCGTTCATGCCAAAGGAATTCATCCGAAATATCAACCCCTTGAGGCAAAACTTAGACACCAGCGCCAAAATTTATGGTATTGACGGACTCATTACTTCACATATTACAGATAATAATGGTGACGGTAAGGTTAATGAAGACGACAAAGTATGGCTGTTCTTTGGTTATCGTCGAGGCGGTAATTCATATTATGCCATCGATATTACTAACCCAAGCGTCCCTAAAGTAATGTGGACTATTGAGGGCGGAAGTGGAGATTTTGTAGAGCTTGGTCAAACATGGTCGCAACCTAAGGTTATTTTTTCTCAACTTAATGTTGATGACAGTACTGCGAAACCAACATTAATTTTTGGGGGTGGATATGACACCATAAAAGATTCTCATAATATTGGTGGACAAGTAGGAGCTGACTCAAAAGGTAAGGCCATATTTATGGTTGATGCAGAAACGGGCACTTTAGTATGGAGTTTATCCCCTTCCGGTGATACAAACTTTAATGGTAGTGACAGTATTCCCTCTAGTATTGCTACGTTAGATAGTGATGGTGATGGTTTCACTGACCGCTTGTACGCAGGTGATACTGGCGGTAATGTTTGGCGTGTTGATATGCCAGGGTCTGATAAGAGTAAGTTCTCGGTGTTTAAACTTGCCAGCCTCGGTAATGCTGATGAAAGCTCTGCAACACACGATAATGATCGTCGTTTTTTTAGTGAACCTGATATTGTCAGAGCTTATATTACTGAAACTATTGATACTGGTAAGGTTGACTCTGATGATAAAGCTATTATTATTCAACAAGATATACCTTATGACGCAATTTTAATTGGTAGTGGTGATAAAACTAACCCATTAAACAATAATAATGATGATGCTTTTTTTATGATAAAAGACATCAATATCAAGAGCCGCCAATTTACTAATTCGACCGTACCATCTTCACCAAGCCCTATTAACTTTAGTGATTTAGCAGATTATACTGATAATCCATTTAGTGATGTACTGACCACCCAGGAAAGAGCGACTTTATCTTTGCAAGTGAGCCTGAAGTCTGGCTGGTTTATTGATCTTAACTTGCTAGGAGAGAAAAGCACCTCTTCTGCTCTAGTGATTAACAATCAGGTTAATTTCACAACCTATACCCCACCCACTGAAACAGCTGGTATTTGTGAGGTGATTAATGGCCAAGGCTGGTTATATTCAGTTGATTTAGCCCTTGGTATTCATAAATATAATACAAGTGATGGTACACCTGGTGATGACAGAAAAACTTTTATTAGTGAGCAATTTTTAGGAACGCCTACACTTGTTATTACCGATAAAACCAATGCAGATACAGGTGAAATTCAAGCCGTTGGTAATATTATTGTGGGCCGTAAACTAGTCGATAGCGCTTTTATGCTTCAAACTATGCGAACTTACTTATATGTGGAAGAGGAACAATAATGACAATATTTAACACACTATTACCTGTCAAGAAGATTGCTAATTTTAAGGGCTTTACCTTAATTGAACTTATGATTGTCGTTGCTATTATCGGTATTCTCGCGGCAGTAGCTTACCCGTCTTACACTAGTTTTGTTGTACGCTCGAATAGAGCTGAAGCTCCACAACAACTGGTGCGCTTAGCCAATTTACAGGAGCAGTTATTTGTCGATAGTAGAGCTTATACCAATAATATAAGCAAATTAGGGATAGGCACTGAGACTAATATGAAGACTGAGAGTGGTAATTATATTATTTCTTCATCAGTTGATGGTAGTTCCTTCACCCTTATGGCAACGGCTCAGGGTGTGCAGGCTACTAGGGATAATGCCTGTAAGGTTATTACATTAACAGAGACTGGTGCTAAAGCGCCAGCTTTATGCTGGGAAGAGTAAAATGAACAATATGATACTATGTAACCTTTTAGTTAGCCTTTTTTTGATACTAACTACAAATTCAGCCTTAGCAGACACGCAACAAAGAAATATATATAGTAAGTCGATAAATGCTAAATGCTATGTAGTTTTAGCCAGTGGAAATGAGAGTATATTATTATATCGACTTAAAGCCAAAAAACTTAAATCATTACCTCAACGTGTTAACGGAAGTAAAGTTGCGACATCAAAGTCAAATAAGAAAGTGAGTGTGCTCAAAGTGCATGAGTGTGTTGTAGATGAAGACGAATTTAGTAGCGCTAGAGCTAAATCGCTTGATAAAAATTTTGCTCGATAGTGGCTCTTTAACAGATTTTGTGTAACTGCCAATTTTAAATAAAGTCCTTTAAACAGTTTTCGAATTACATGATAAATCGATCCAAGGCCGCTTTCTAGTTTCTTAATCGCCTTTCTAATAACACTGTGAAGTGACCCTATCGTATTTGTTGTGTAGATAGCTTTACGAATTTATTAAGGGTATTTGAATAGCGTGTTTAGGTTCGTCTAATACAGGCTAAGAACAGCTTTTTTGTGGGTATTTATCATGCCAGCGCGAGCAGAATTTATCGAATTTAAGTAATGCCCTTTTTTTTGTCATTGATTGATATATACCCATCACACTTCAAGATGCAGATTTTAATACCTGAAAATTGTCCTTAATTCGGGTAGCTAAAATATCACCTATTGTGGGAAGTGTTTCGCTAAAGAACTCATCAATTTTATCT